>JBAYHX010000410.1:0-3054 GCA_041665965.1 Candidatus Latescibacterota bacterium | reverse complement strand
TTCCACAATTCCTGTCAAGGAGTCATTGCCGATTCTCGAAATGCTCCGTGAAAATGAGCCCATCTCGATGCGGGGACAGCCGCCGATTGTCTGGGACCACGGCGACGGTTTCCAGGTTTTCGACGCGTATGGCAATATGTGGCTCGATTTTTCGAGCGGAGTTCTTGTCGCGAACGCGGGGCATGGAAGGAAAGAGGTTCGTGATGCGGTCATCGCAGCAGCAGGCAAAGGGCTGCTTCATACCTACTGTTTCCCATCCGAGCCCCGGGCGCTTCTGGCTAAGAAACTGGTAGAGCTTGCGCCCTCCTCTCTGACACGGGCCTTCATCCTCACAACCGGCGCAGAAACAACCGAATGCGCGATAAAGCTTGCAAAAAGCTGGGGAATGAAACACGGCGGCCCGCAAAAAAATGTGATCGTAACCTTTGAGGAATCGTTTCATGGACGAACCATGGGCGCTCAACTGGCGGGAGGAATCCCAGCGCTCAAAGAATGGATCGGCGCTCTCGATCCCTCATTTGTACAAATACCCCACCCCGGCTCGAATATAGTGAAAGACAAAGGCTTTAAACTTTTCGAGAGCACCCTTAAGAAACTTGGCATCGATCCTGACAATGTTGCAGGTGTTATGAGTGAGACTTACCAGGGCGGCAACTGCGGATTCTTTCCCGATGAATATGCTGTGGCGCTTCGCTCCTGGTGCGACTCTCACAATGCGGTTCTGATTTTCGACGAGGTTCAGTCAGGGTTCGGACGAACCGGGAAAATGTGGGGATTCGAACATCACGGAATTGTTCCGGATATTATGTGCCTTGGCAAGGGGATATCTTCCAGCCTGCCCCTGGCCGCGGTCATAGGAACCGAGGAGATCATGAATCAATACGGCCCCGGCTCGATGACTTCAACCCATTCGGGGCATCCTCTGGGTGCGGCTGCCGCGCTGGCTTCGATCGAAATCATCCAGCGGGAAAATCTTGTGGAAAACGCCCATGCCATGGGGGAACATCTCTATCCGGGGCTCAGAGACATTCAATCACGGCATAACCAGATATTTGACCTTCAGGGCCGCGGCCTTGTATTCGCGCTTATGGCGATCAAAGACCGTGCCACGATGGAACCGGATGCAGACCTTGCGTTCGATATCATCAAAAAGTGTTTCGAAAAAGGTCTGCTTATGTTTGCGCCGGTCGGAAGAGGCGGCGGCTGTGTAAAGGTCGCCCCTCCGCTCTGTATCACCGCCGAGGCTATCGACGAAGGCCTGAAAGTTCTCGGGGAAACGGTTGACGAGGTCATCGCCGAAACAATCTGCAGTAAACGATAGAACATTTCTTCCGCTGTAATTCCAGGATTCAATGGGCAGGCGTTTTCTTAACCTGCCCTTTTTTTTCTTTCCGGAGCCAGTTAGATTTCCCGATGAACAATCCAATCTTGATAGAGATAGACGCATGTAAAAAGTATTTCTTTCATTTTAAAAAGATAGTATCTATCAATTATCTTTCAAAATTAATGTATTGAATCCCATTACGTTAAAAAACAATAAATTGTCAGCATACCCTCTTCCCCGCTTGCTCCCCTACCTTCTTTCATCTATATTATCGTAAACCTTATCTCAGATAAAAAAGGAGTCTCTCCTCCCATGAAAGGCTATATCCAGGTATATACCGGGGACGGCAAAGGAAAAACTACCGCTGCACTGGGCCTTGCGCTCCGTGCTGCCGGCGCTGGTTTACGGGTGTACATTATCCGTTTCATGAAAGGAACGGAGTCGAGCGAGAATGCAATTCTCGAAAGGGTGGCCGATCTGATTACCGTGCGGCAGTATGGAAGTCCCGGATTTGTCGAGGAAATTCCTGGTGATGAGGATTTTCGTTTTGCCTGTGAGGGATGGGAAGAAGCCGAAAGGGCTGTCAATTCCGGTGAATATGATATGGTAATTCTCGATGAGGCTAATGTGGCCGTCCATTTCGGGCTTTTCCCGCTATCGAAGCTTTTGAATCTGATGGATAGGAAACCGGAGAATGTGGAACTGGTAATAACCGGCAGAAAAGCCGATAAACGGGTCATCGAGCGGGCTGATATTGTTACTGAAATGTGTGAAATCAAACATTATTATCATAAAGGCGTTCCGTCGCGGAAGGGCATTGAGTCATGAAAGAACGAGCGTGGGAAAAATGGAAAGACCATGGCCTGATCACTACGGTATGTATTCTTGGATTCCTCATCCTGTTCAGCGGATGCCTTGGAGTCCGCGGCATGCAAAAAAGCAGCACGTCCACAGCCCAGATGGCTGAGGCAGCGCCGGATAAATGCACCCTCTGCCATGACGCCTGGTCAACCGCTTTCGATTACTATCGCGGGTGGGATCGTTACGGCTGCATATTCAACGGTGAGGAAATCGAGGGCGCTTATGATCCCTGGTGGTTTCCGAAATTGAAAAATTCCGCACGCGAATATTATACCTCCGAATGGTGGAACAGCCGTGAAATCTATTTCTGGCCGAATGACATTGCGGAGCGTGCTTTTTCGCTCAGTATACTTGCCGATAAAAAGAACCCATCCCTCGTACCTCCAAATGTCGACAGTATCAAGAGCGATGTTATCGTAGTTTCAAAAGCAGGAGTCGATGATGCGGCCACAATTCAGGAGGGTATCGATAAATCCCCTTACGGAGGTACAGTTATCGTCCGCAAAGGGATATATAATGAGACAGTGAGGCTGAAAGAAGGAATCCGGCTTCTTGGGCAGGATCCCTATTTCACTATTATTAACCCTGAAAACAGAGGACATGCGATCACCGCCGCGAACCATTGCAGTATTTCGGGATTCACCATTACCGGAACAGGAATAGACTACATCAACAAGCGGTTCAATGCCGGTATTTACGCAAGGGGATGTGACAGTACACTGGTTATCACCGGAAATATATTCAAAGAGAACGGATTGTTTGGCATCATGGTCGAAGGAGTGATGGACAGCCTCCGCAATATCGATTTCAACGCCGCTCACCCCGGAAATACCGCGGATTATGCCGACCGTCCCTATCTTTCCTATTCA
>JBAYHX010000409.1:0-3075 GCA_041665965.1 Candidatus Latescibacterota bacterium | reverse complement strand
GCACGATATCATCGACGCCATAAATTACATGAAAGAGCACTATAAGGTCGACGCCGCAAAAATATACATCGATGGAAGGTCGATGGGCGGCATGATGGCGGGAATGATGGCCGCCAAATATCCTGATGTGTTTGCGGCGGCCATGTCCGGCGAGGGTGTTTCGGACCTTAAACTGTGGCGGGAAACCACCATTCCCAGCCTGCGCACCAGTGTGGATAAAGAGTGCGGCCCCTGGTCGGAGGCTGTCAGTTTTGAATATGCACGGCGCTCCTCCATTTCTTTTGCGCCGAATTTCCGGTATGTTCCCTTTATGCTCTGGCATGGCACCAGCGATACCTGGGTTCCACCGGAACAATCCGAGCTGCTTGTGGCGGCGATCCGTAAATACAACCGCTTCCAGCCTGATGTGAACTGGCTGCTCTGCGCGGCGCACTGCCCGGCAAACTACAGCCCGAAATGGATCTGCGACCAGTTTACCTTCTATGAAAATGTCTGCGAGGCGGGGTTCCAGACGCCCACCCGGTTCTTTCCGGAGTTGAACATTGTCACCGATGAAGCCAAAAGCTTTTACTGGCTTGGCATCACTCCCCTCGCCGCGGATGCATTCGCACGGGTGGAGGCAGACCTCCGTAACGACATGCTGAAAGTAAAAACTGAGAATGTGAAAGAAATCGTGATCGATCTGGATAAAGTTTCGCGTCTCTTGACATTCTCGAAATTTTCCGTAACTTCGAAAGAAACGATTCGGCTGTCCATTGTAAAAGAAGGCAAAGTCCTCTTCGAGACCACTGCGAGCGGAAAAAAATCCGGGCAGTTGCCGGAGACGCTCTTTAAAAAGTAAGGCTTTATTTCTCGCAGAGGCGCAGAGATAAAAAGGAGAAAAAGAGAAAAAATTGACAGGATTAACATGATTGACATGATAGAATTAAAAAGAAAATATATAATCTTGTTAATCTTGTAAATCATGTCTAATTGTATTTCCTTTCTTTATTGACTTTGCGAACTTTGCGAGAAAAATAGTATTTCAAAGGTTTCAAGATTGTGAGATAATCGAAGATTTCAATCATGTCAATCCTGTCCAAAAAGTATTACCGATACCTACAAGGAGAATGTATGAAACGACGGGACGCGTTCTGTATGATTCCTCTTTCCGCGGCAGGTCTGGCAGTTATGGCCGGACAGGTTTTCGCTCAGGATACGGGTTTTGGCGGCAAAAAAGGCATGGCTCCTTCCTTCCCGGAAAACCGGGGCATCGAGCCGCTTTCCATTCGGTATCTCAACAAAGTCCGGGATATGCTCACAACCATCCGCGAGACACAGTCGGACAAGCTTCTGGAAGCCTCATATGCCATCGCCCGGACAGTGACAAAAAAGGATACCTGCTGGTACTCCTGGGATATGGGGCACAGCCTCACCGCCGACCTTGTTCCGGGGCGAAACGGAATTCCGGAAATTTTCACTGTCGGCTATGACCCCCAAAAATCGAAAAACGGCGATCTTTTCCTCGCAAACATTTTTGAGGGGCCTCATGCTGATCTGGAGAAAAAGGATATTTTTGTCATCGGAAGCCCGGTGCCCTGGAGTTCGGACGCCAAAGGAGCGGAGCTGATCGTCCGTGATTCCGCAAAAGTACGAATCCGTCCCTATTCGAAAATCTGGATCGAAACCAACCTTACCACGGTCGGCGCGATCATGAAAGTCCCCGGTATGCCGGCTCCGGTCGGCCCGGTTTCGGGAATTATCGGGATGGTCACATTCTGGATGATGATGGCGGACACCTGCCGTATTCTGGCAAGGGACGGGCGCACTGTTCCGGTGCGCGGCGACGAACCGAAACTGGCCGGAAAGGATGTCCCCTGGGTAAGCCTTTCGGAACCGCTGATGGACGATTATTTCGAAACTTTCATGCGGGAGATGGAAATGATCGGCATGGAGATGGGAAATATCCGTCAGATAGCCCGCATGGCGGTGGACTCCGTCCTCTCCGGGGGAAAAGTCTGGTGCTACAGCCGATACCTCGATTCGCTGTGCGTGGAATCGCAGACCCGCCGCGGCGGCCTCGGTTTGACTCACGGCGTCTACGAAGACAAGGATAAAATAGTTTCGTTCGAGGGCGATTTCAAAGGGTCTCCAAAAGACCTCGTGATCATGGGCATCTTTCAGCCGGAGGATGAACACGACCTGAAAAACCTCGACTTTTTCCGCAAATCCGGCATGAAAGTCGCCTCTATCGGCCCGATCACCCGTGACATCAAAATTCCCGAGGGGCGGACTGTCCCGAAGGAAACCGATGTCCATGTCGGCAGGATGTGCGATACCTACGGCCTCTTTGCGGTTCCGGGTTTCGAGCGGAAGGTCTGCCCCACGTCCGGGGCGGTTCAGAACCAGATTTTTTGGGCAACCTGCATGGAAATTCTGGAGGAAATGATCCGGCGCACCGATGGCAATATTCCCGGTGTTTTCTTCTCCGCCGCCATCAAGGGCGGAACCGAGCATATGATACGGATGCGGGCGATTGAGAAAGAGCGGGGGTATTGAATTCAATAAATAATATTACAAACAAACTAGAAATCGTGTTCAATTTTTCTAAATCATTATTTTTTTGCTACCCCATAAATAGGAACAGATAAAATCTTTTCAGAATTCTCGTTGAAAATATCAAAAGAACCTTCAATTATTTCGCTTTTTTTGTCTGTAATACCTGTAACTAATAATTCTAATTCATTTTCATTCTTGTTAATAAAAGCATTAATAGTTGTCGTTCCTTTCACATTATTTTTTACCTCAAGATTAAGATCGGAATGTTTTGATCCAACTGTTTCAATTATTGGTCTCAGAGCAATCCTTCTGTCAAAACTCATGTCGTGTTTGATTTCTCCAAGATAAATCATTGAAGGATTAGCTTCTATTGGTCCCACAATTTCTCCTTCTATAGGAACTTCAATAATTTTATTGGGTTCATTTGTAAATAGTTTCACTTTTTCACTGTAACCACCTATCGGGCCAAATATATTCATTGATAAAGAAAATGGGATGATAGTGTTCTGCTTCAGACGGAAATGGAGTTTTCCTCAG
>JBAYHX010000408.1:0-3089 GCA_041665965.1 Candidatus Latescibacterota bacterium | reverse complement strand
TTCCGCATCGGCAATGGTGGCAGTGAAAGGACGGTTTATGAATACCGGCTTTCCGGCTTCGAGAGCCGGGCGGGCGAACTCGAACACCCGACGGTAGTCCGCGTGCTCGACATGAATGCCGTCCGAATCTTTGATGAGCTGTTCGAGATCGCTGTAAGGTTTGCCGTAACCGCGCTTGCTCATGGATTCCGCAACTCCGGGATAATCGTCCCAGACTCCGGCGGAAACGATTTTGGTTTTTCCCTTGAAATCTTTGGGTGGATTGACCAGGTTCATGAGAAAACTGTGCGAGCCGAGCCCGACCTGTCCGATCCGCATGGTGTTCAGAGTCTGGGCGAGTGCAGGCGCGCGCCCGGAAGCCACAATCCCGGCGATTCCAAGAAGCGCGGACTGTTTAAGAAATGTTCGACGGGTATGCAGAGGAGTCTCCTTTGTTTAATGAATGATTTTCATTTCTGTTTGAAGGTAATTTACATCTATGAGCGGGGAATGAAAAGGGGAAAATGAGGGGAAATATTCGATGAGTAACATGAATCAGGGGAATAAGTTAGGGAGTCTTTTCTTTCGGGCGTATTTTATTCTCCCGCCTCCGCAATCACAACGGTGATATTGTCCGGCGCGCCGTATTCAAGGGTTTTCTTTATCAACTCTTCGCATTTTTCACCGAGGGACATATCACCGCTAAGAATTGCGGAGATTTCCTCGTCTGAAAGCATTCCGGTAAGCCCGTCCGAACAGAGCAGGCAAATATCACCAGTGGCCGCTTCGAGAACGGCAAAATCAGCTTCTGCGCCGCCCTGCATTCCGACATGACGGGTAATGAGGTTACGGTAGGGATGAAAATGCGCCTGTTCGGGAGTGATCAGTCCCTTATCAAGGAGATTCTGAACAAAGGAATGATCTTTTGTAAGCTGCACCATGTTCCCTTTGTGGGCAAGATACGCCCTGCTGTCACCGATATGGGCGATCACCCAGCGGTTGTTCCGGAAACAAACGCAGACTGCGGTGGAACCCATCCCGTCAAGTTCCGGATTTTCCCCCGCAGATTTTAAAATTTCCTGTCCGGCCCGGCTGAGACTGCCGGAGAGAACGGCTTTAACTTCCTCTACGGAAACTGCCTGAGAAAGGGATGCGCGAACAATGTCACGGAACATATCGGCTGTGATCGAGCTCGCCACCTCGCCTGCGCTCGCTCCCCCGAGACCGTCCGCGACAATTGTCGCCCCAAGGTTCTCATCATACCAGAAACTGTCCTCGTTCGTGTCCCGTACGAGTCCTCTGTCGGTCTTGCCGCACATCTTTATTTTCAAAGGATCACATCCTTAAAAAAATATTTTTCGGGGATTGATTGAGCTTACAATCTCGAACCATGACTAAATTGAAAAAATGTATAGAGCGGCTATCAAACTAAAGTGTGTCTGCTATCGGCTGATGCTTAATAGTTGCGAAGTTATTCGTCAGGGGGAAAAAGTCTTTTGATCATACCTTTTGTGGTTCGCCATCTTCTAACAGCATTTCAATGACTTCTTTTAAATTATCGTGCAGTTCTTCCAGCGTTTCGGCTTGAGAGTGCGCTCCGGGAAAACCCGGAACAAATCCAACGAAAAGATCTGTATCGGGACACTTCTCTATCACCGCAGTGAATGATCTCATCAGCGTTCTCCTTAATCGAGACTGCATTTTAATCGAAAGAATTCCTCGAAGCTCTGCTTTAGGGCAGTTCATTTATGGAGAATTATACGTGTATTATCTAAAAATTATAAATATTAAGCAATGTCAGATTAGTTTATGGGTTGGCAAGCTTTTTAACGGATAAACCTTCTTTCCAAAAGTTCCTGTAATTCTCGTCTGCCATCAAGAATACAATGTATATAAACATTTGATTTTATAATCTGATAAATTATTCGGTAAGGTTTGAAATGAATTTCTCGATATTCCACTACACCAATTCGCTCTAATTCCGGGGGAATATGGCCGCGTTTTGGCGACTCTGACAAATATTGGCAGGTTTCCTGCAATTTATTAATGAGATATTCCGCTTTTTCAATTGAATCAGAGAGTGATACATACCTGTAAATATCCCAAAGATCTTCTTCGGCATCGGAAACAACGTATATATTATATCTCATTTTGATTTTCTTTTATTCTCTTCCTGATATCTTTGAAAGATTGTTCGATAGTTTTAAAATTGCCTTTCTCGATGTTTTTCGTGCTCTGGGACACTATTTTTAATAATGCCAAACTTTCCTGGGTTTGTTCGTATACTTGAATATCTTGAAGGATAGCTTTGGCTTCACCATTTTGGGTTATCACCACAGTTTTTTGATTGGATGCGATATCTCTAAATATTTCCGATGCATGCGCTTTGAGATAACTGATCGGTTTTACCGAATCGCTTAATTTCATTGATGATTCTCCTTTCTATATTGACTACAATATAGACCTTTAACCGGTCGTTTACAAGAAATATTACCTGCTGATTCTTGTAAACTTTGTCACCCCGGCTCTCACTTCTTTTCCATATACTTTTCAAGCAGCGCTGGGATCTGGTCGGGGGTGACCTGCCCGTAGATCTCATCTCCGATCATGATAACCGGGGCGAGACCGCAGGTACCCAGGCACCGGGCTTCCTCAAGTGTGAAAACACCGTCTTTGGTGGTTTCGCCGAACTCGATGCCCAATTCCTGTTTCAACTTTGCCGCCAGACGGTCGGAGCCTTTGACATAACATGCTGTGCCCTGGCAGACGTTGATTATGTACTTTCCTCTCTTTTCCAGGCGGAAGAAATGGTAAAAAGTGGCAACTCCGGTCACACGTGCAGAGGGAACCTGAAGAAGCTGAGCCACTGCATCCATCTGCTCGCTGCCAAGATAGCCGAAATGCTCCTGTACTTTATGGAGAATTCCGATAAGACGGCTCTCCGGTTCCGGTCCTTTACGGCACTCTTCAATGTATTTCACTATGGCCGGAGTCAGGGCAGACCTGCTCGCTGACGCTACTTCTTTCCAGTTGTCGGTATCTATATTCATCTGATCCCCCTCGGCAGTTTCGGCGCGTAGTGTGTATGAAGAAGCTCATGAGCTTTCGGG
>JBAYHX010000407.1:0-3093 GCA_041665965.1 Candidatus Latescibacterota bacterium | reverse complement strand
GGAGTTTTCCCGGGAACAGCCAGTTCGGTTGCGTAAAGCAATTCCGAAGCTTCCGAAAACAGGGAGCGCAAGAGTATCTCACGATTGGTTTTCTTCATCATAAGACCGGACATTTCCATCACCGGGCCGCCATCGGTGGTCATGGCGAGAATACGGTTCGATGTAAGCTCTTCTCCTACCCTGCTTGTCCATGACCTGCATACGACTGTATCGGGGAACTCACGCCACAGAACCACCTTCTCGATATGAACGGGCACAAGCGTCGCATCGTCAACCAGCATATCCTTCATGTAAGTATGGAAAAATCCGGGGAGAGAAGTCTGAAGGATGGAGTCTATAGCTCCCGGATAGGCGACATGGCCGTGCTCCCTTTTCTGTCCGAGACGGATGCTTACCCGGCAGACCGCTTCGTCCGTTCCCGAGTGAATTTCCTCGATGCGCTGGAATCCCTCCCCTATTTCGTAACCGGCCTTTATAAAGGTGGCGTAGAAATCTGTCTTCGAAAGGGGACGACTGCCTTTGGGCGGACACACCATCTCGACGGTCGATTCGGGCGGGGCGCCGGGTAAACGTATAAGTTTTCCGGTGCAATGGATAGTCCAGGTTTTCGATTCTTCGGAACGACTTGCCAGACGGAAGGGGATTTCATTTCCCGACTGAGCGTCGAATATGACCTGTACGCGGCGGCGGCTTCCACGGGTCACCACCAAAGGCGCAAGGAATTCCACATCGCGCAGTTCGCAGACCGGGCTTCCCCAGACCTCGCGGGCTGCGGCAAACAGCATGGCGAGGTGACCGGCGCCGGGACTGATCGCTTCCCCGTAGATGACATGTTCGTGCAGAAATTCGGGGTTGTTGTCATCGAACACTGTTTCGAACACCACCGCGCCGTTGAACGCGGGACTGTCAAGACGTACCCCCAGCACCGGGTGACCGGCGGCCATATCTCCCGAAGGCGGCTCGGTAAAAACCTGCATCCAATGGCTCGCGCGGTTGAAAGGATAGGTCGGCAGCGAGATTTTCTTACAGCGGAAGGGTTCGTACACGGCAGCGCCATCGACAGGGACACCGGCGCTGTAAAGACGGGCCGCGGCTGAGTATATCGCGGATACCGCCCCTGCCTTGGGGGAAAGGGACGGAGCGCAGACAATGCCCCGTGAAACACATTGGGCGACCAGACCCGAAAGCGCCGCAGTACCGCCGGCTTCGACAACGACACCGCATTTTCCGGCGATCAGGGCGACAGTATCCGCAAACCGGACAGGCCGCGTTATCTGTTCAACCCAGTAGGCAGAATCGGTCAGCGCCCGTGTTTCCACCTTCCCGGTTACCGTGGAGACAAAAACAGCGCCGGAAGGCTCATTGAATCTGACGCCATCCACTGTGTGACGGAATTTATTCGCCGCAGCGTCCATGAGCGGCGAATGGAAGGCATGGGATACCCGAAGCTCCGTGTGACGGATGCCTTTTTTTGCACAACCGGAAAGAACTGCTTTGACCGCTTCCGCAGTACCGGAAATTGATACGGATTCCGGGGCGTTGACCGCGGCGACGACCACACCTTCACGATTCCCGATCATATCCCGCAAGGTTTTCTCGGGAGCAAACACAGCGGCCATCATGCCGTTCGGAGGTGTTTCGCCCATCGCTTTTCCCCTCGCCGCGACAAGGGCAAGCATACAGTCGATGTTCATCACTCCCGCCGCAACAGCCGCAGGATATTCGCCGATGCTGTGACCGGCCACATAATCCGGAGAAACTCCCCACGATTTCCATAATCGCCATACTGCATATTCGACCGCGGCAATGACCGGCTGCGCATTACGGGTGTGTTCCAGTTCTTCCGCCGGACAGTTCCCATACAACAGACGCTTCAGATCAACACCATGCTTTTCGAGAATTACCGCGCACTCGTCTATTGCTTCCGCAAACACAGGATACCGTTCATACAACTCCCTGCCCATGCCGGGATACTGCGATCCCTGGCCGGTGAAAAGCATTGCGACCACCGGAGCTGCAGCGGGCGTGGCTGGAATCGCCGTCGCACGGAGTCCGGAAGCAAGTTCTGCGCCATCCTTCCCGGCCGCCGCCATACGCCAGGTATGATGAGCGCGGCCTGTAAAGGCGGTATAACAGAATGCGGCCAGTTCAGCCCCTTTCAGGCCACCGGCGATTCCGGCATACATGTCCCGCAGTTTTTCCAGCGATTCGGGAGATTTTGCAGAAAGCGGGAGTAAAAAAGCGGAAGGAACCGCTGTGTCATCCTTTGTCACCTGTTTGGGAATATACTCTTCGAATATTGCATGGGCGTTGGTTCCACTAAACCCGAAAGCGCTGAGCGCAGCGCGGCGGATACGTTTTCCGGACAGCCAGGGCGTATTCACTACCGGCGCGTCGATGGAATATCGTTTCCAGTCGAACCGGGTGTTCGGAGTCTTGATGTGGATGTTCGCCGGAATCAAACCGTGGCGGAAAATCAGCGCGATCTTTGCAACTCCGGTAACCGCGGCCGCCGGTTCGAGATGACCGACGTTCGCTTTCACCGAGCCGACCATCAGGCGGTTTTCGGCGTCACGATCTGCGCAATAAGCTTCTGCAAGTGAATTGATCTCGATGGAATCACCCAGCGCGGTTCCTGTGCCGTGGGCTTCCACATATCCGATGTCGTTCGGTTCGAGCCCGGCATCGGCAAGTGCGTCTGCAATCACCCGCTTCTGGGCAAGACCGTTGGGCGCGGTGAGTCCGTTGCTTTTCCCGTCCTGGCTTGTGGCGGTGCCGCGTATAAGAGCCAGAATACGATCATTATCACGTTCAGCGTCGGAAACACGCTTGAGCACCAACACCACACAGCCTTCAGCCCTGCCATACCCATCCGCACCGTCATCGAAAGCCTTGCTTCGCCCATCGGGGCTTACCGCGCCGAGCTTGGTAAACGCAATAAACAGATCCGGCATCAGCATCAGGTTGACTCCGCCCACCACTGCTATGTCCGATTCCCCCTCGCGGAGGCTTCTGCATGCACAGTGCAGCGCAACGAGAGACGATGAACACGCGCAGTCCACGGTGAAACAGGGCCCCTGGAAATCGTACAGG
>JBAYHX010000406.1:0-3123 GCA_041665965.1 Candidatus Latescibacterota bacterium | reverse complement strand
CCGCGGCCAATCTATAAATGATGTATCTGTTAAATTGAAATTGAACCCCCGTCAGATTACGGTTGAAAATTTTCGGGCGTCGTTTTTTGGTTTTTCCATACAGGGAACCGGCGCGTTGACCGACATTCCCTTAAAAAAATCAAAGAATGTTTCACTTTCTGCCCTGGTGCAAAATCCTGCTGATTCGACGGATAACTTTTCTGTAAATGCAGAAGGAACAATAATTTCGAAGACAAAGAGCTGCTCAGCTTCATTTAAATTTGTCAGAGAATATTCCAAATATCCTTTTTCCGGTCAGGTTTCCGGGATGTTAAATCTTACAAATGATTCTGTGAATTTCTCCTTTGGTAATCCTTTTATTACTGTTGACGGAAATGTCTCAAATATTTTCAATGATCCTGAATTCGACACGCTCGTTCGAGTGAATCACATTTCCCTTTCAAAAATGTTTGATGTAAAAGAAGAAGGATTTATAGATGGGAGGGGAAAATTAAGCGGAAAATCAGACCTGTGTACCCTTTCAGGAAATTTTCACCTGGACCTCGGAAAATACCTCAAGTCAGATATTGCCGGTAAAGCCATCATAACAGATATTTTTAAGAAGTCCAGAGTAATATCAACTCAGGCAAAGCTTGAGAATATGATCGTATATAATTCCCATCCCATGTCATTTACGGTAACCACACATTCTGATTCTCTGGCTTCTACAGCTTTTGTCGAAGATGAATTGAAAAGTGCACAATTGCATGCACGTTATTCAAACGAACGAAATGATATTTCAGGTTATCTGAAATTGAAAGAATTCGGATTGGAAAGAATTATCGAGATATTTGAAAATGACGAATTCAGCCACCGTGGAAAAATGAATGGTTTCATTCAGTTCACGGGCGCGCCGGATAATCCCTCATTTTTCACAAACGAACCGATTCAGGTTTCAGATCTGAATATCGGGGGACTTGACCGTTTATCCGGTTCGGGGTATGTCTCAGGACATATTGGTGAGATGAAATTTTCCGGTTTTGAATTAAAACGCGATGCAAAACCGATCATGTATGCAGACGGAATCTGGGTGACCGGAAAACCATTTGTTCTCACCGCCGGGGGAAAGGGAATTGAATTAGGCGCGATAAATGACATAATCAGTGATAGCAGTAAATGTGACGGATTTGTTGATTACTCTGTCACTGCGGATTTCACTACAAGCAGTGGGTCTATTGATGGAGAATTTTCAGTAAGCAATGGACATTTTCTCGATGTTCCCTTTGATAAGGTATCCGGAGTTATTGGAGGAGGATCCGAAGGATTCACTGTATCTGATTTTAAAATAAATAAAAAAGGTATTTTTTCGGGGAACGGCTCTGCTTTCAGCGGGTATTTCTGGTTTAACAAGACAAAAACTCCGGGATTGCGAATGAATCTTTTTCTCAAGGGCAACCTTCCCCGCGCACTTCCATATCTCACAACAGCAATAAAAAGCGCCGATGGTCAAAGTCAGCTCACTTTGACATTTGGAGGAACATGGGAAGAACCGGTGATTGTAAGCGGTAATGCAACTGTTTCCAAGGGAGTTGTGGATGCTTCTTTCCTCGGTATTCGGGTGACAGATATTGAAACAAGACTGAAAATCGATCCTGAATATAAAACCCTCTCTGAATGCAGAGCTGTACGCATACTTTCCGCTTCAGCAATGCTCAACGGGAAAAGGGTAACCGCACGAAATATTTTGGAAGGTTCGGAAAATTGGGATTCTGTTAAAAAACCGGAACTATTGAGTGTGGTCAATAGTACAATAGGTTTGGACTTTGGTGTATTTCTTGCAAAAATTGAAAAGGGAAAATACCATGACCGTTCCATCGATTTACATATTCCCGGGTTTATGAAACTGAAAGAAACGGCACGGTTCGAAATGGCGGACGGGAAAGAGGAATTTCTTGTCGGGGCTGCTTTTTTTGAAGATCACCTGACTCCGTATATCGGGGGTGTTATCGAAGTACTTTCAGGAGATTTTACCTTTCCTCTTCTCAAGGAGGCATCTTCTTCAGAAGTTACATCTTATCTCGAAGAAATATTCTGGAATCTGGAAATTCGGGCGGGGGCAAGCGTCTATTATTTCAATGAGGTCAATAAAACATTAAACCGTTTCAAACATTCCGTTCCTCTGGCAGGGGCGACAGTCTCAAAAATCATTGCGAAATTGGATGAAAAATCGGTATGCAAGGTTACAGGGCGATTTGCAGATGATTCCTTCCGTGTTACCAGTGATGCCCGGTCATCTTCAGGCACAGTAAACTATTTCGGAGTCGAATTTGATGTTGAAATTATCGAGCTCGATCTCGACACGGACAGGATTACCAAACCTGCGCTTTTATCTGCCAGAGCGAAAACTTCGGTTGTAGATGATTCTACCGGTGTGGAGACTGATATATATCTTAAAGTGAATTCTGTGGACAGTGTATCCGGTCAAAAAAAGGAAGCCCCCGGGCACGCTGATGTTCCACGCACTCATGCCTGGGATCTGGTAGAGATAAATGCCGGTGCACTGGGATTTTTATCTATCGAATTCACCAGTTCTTATCCAATAGATGACACACAGGAAAAAATACTTGCAAGATTGGGGCTTTCGCCAAATAACTTCGGTAATGTAGCTGGGCGTGCATTTGCATCAGGAGTTGAGAATTATTATTTCGATTATTGGATCAAACCCATTGAGATGGCCATACGAAAATATTCCAGACTTGACGTCGTAAGATTTTCTCCCTCGGTCTTGGGAAATTTTGTTCGATCTAAACTTGGGACTGTGGACAGATTTAATACGAATGTCGATTATGTGCTCTTTGACGGGAGTAGGCTTCAAGTGGGAGAATATTTTCTGGACGATTTTTTTCTCACATACCGTGGCGAGTATGGCCTTGGAAGAGATATTTTAAAACGCAAGCAAAGGGGTTTTTATCATGAAATAGAATTACAATATCTTCTCGAGACAACTACTCGTTTGCAGTTTATTTACTATTATGATGATGTAATCCGGAAAAATGATCGAAGGGTGGAAATACGTCATGATTTTGGTTTCTGACCGGTAATTCGTTTTGAAATGAGTAAGAGATTATATATATTTGAAAATTG
>JBAYHX010000405.1:0-3125 GCA_041665965.1 Candidatus Latescibacterota bacterium | reverse complement strand
TAACTTCATGTATCCGAACCAGTTCAATTCGGGCAAAGTTTATAAACAGTCGTAATAGCAGGAAAATATCTTGAATTCAGATATTGAAATTCCTATAATATTAGGGTGTAATTCATTATTTTAATTGCAATAATCTACGCCTTTATCGTATTGATAATTTTTTACGTAAGAATCCAGTGATACTTTATAGAATAATACACTTATCGAGATTAAACAGCACATTTTAACTCACCCCTTGATCCCCTCTCTTGAAAAGAGAGGGGAAGCCCCCTATCTGCATGAAAGAGAATGTATTATAAAATATAACAGGGTTTCCCCTCGCCCGTTCACGGGTGAGGGGATATGGGGTGAGGGCGTCTTTATCTGCTCATTTTATAATCTTTGCTGCGTCAAATAGATAAGCGGTTAAAATAATAAGGAGACATGCATGGTAACAGAATTGAAAAAGGGCGTTTACTGGGTCGGTGTTGCTGACTGGGAATTACGGAGATTTCACGGACATGAACTCTCAACGCACCGTGGCTCCACCTATAATTCCTATCTCATTCTCGACGAAAAAAATGTTTTGGTCGATACAGTCTGGGACCCTTTCCAGAAGCAGCTTTTGGAAAACATCAGCGAGATCATCGATCCTGCTAAAATTGACATTATTGTGACCAATCATGCGGAAACCGATCATGCAGGAAGTCTCCCCTCAGTTTTGCGCTATGCTCCAAATGCGAAACTGATTGTGTCGAAACGTGGCGCAGAGAGCGTCGAGGGCCTTTTCCACAAGTCATGGAACTTTCAGACTGTGAAAACGGGAGACCGTATTTCCATTGGTGAAAATGAACTCGTTTTTATAGAAACACCAATGATGCACTGGCCCGACAGCATGTTCACTTACCTTACCGGCCACAACATTCTCATGTCTAATGATGCGTTCGGGCAGCATTACTCTACAGAATACCGGTTCAACGACCAGGTGAACAGGGAAGAGCTATATGAGGAAGCGTTCAAATACTTTGTGAATATACTGACGCCCTATTGCGATGTAATTTCGAGAAAAACAGATGAAGTTCTCGCTCTGGGTCTTCCGGTTGATATGATTGCCCCAAGCCACGGTGTTATCTGGCGTGACAACCCTATGCAGATTGTCAACGCATACCGTGAATGGGCGCAGCAGAAAGCGGATGCCCGCGTAGTGATACTCTACGATTCCATGTGGCATGCAACCCGCCGTATGGCTGAAACTATTGGTGAGGGGCTTGCAGAAGCCGGATTGCAATATAAGATTGTAAATGTAGCTGGAACTGATCGGAATGATGCGCTTGTCGATGTGTTCCGTTCGAAATGTATCCTTATCGGCTCACCGACTTTCAACAATCGTGTATTGCCGACAATCGCGCCAATGCTGGAAGATATCCGTGGGCTGAGATTCAAAAACAAGATCGGGGCCGCTTTTGGCTCTTATGGCTGGAGCGGCGAATCGGTTCGGATCATTGAGGAGCTTCTCGGACAGTGTTCGATTCCCCTGGCCTACCCTGGAATCAAGTGCAAATGGCAGCCGGGAAGGGAAGACCTTGCTGCATGCCGTGCATTCGGGAAACAACTGGGTGAGATAACGAAAAAAGCAGTTCTGCCGCAATAAACACTGCTCCTGGTTAAATGACCTTAGCCGTAGCTTATCTGTTCAGTTTCAATGCAGTTTGAGATTCTGATCGGAAGAATCAGCTTATCCTCGCTGCCAGCTGACCGCAGGCGGCGAGAATGTCGGTTCCCTTGCTCTTGCGCAGGATAGCAGTCACATTCCCGTCGAAAAGGATTTTCTGAAATTTCTCAATCTTTCGGTCGGAAGATCTTTTAAAAGGCGATCCCTCATATTCGTTATACCCGATCAGATTTATTTTGGACGGAATCTTATGGGCGATGGAAAGAAGTCTCTTTGCATCCTGCGGGGAGTCGTTGATTCCGTCCATGAGGATATATTCAAACGTTATACGACGGCGTGTGATGCGGGTGAATTCCAAGGCAGCTGCGAGAAGTTCTTTCAGCGGATAACGACGGTTTATCGGCATAATATCGTTCCGTAATTCGTCATAAGTGGCGTTCAGTGAAATTGCCAGCCTCAAACGCTTATACTCGCCCGCCAGACGGATGATTCCAGGAACAATGCCGCAGGTAGAAACGGTGTTTTTGTGCTGGCTGATTGACAATCCGGTTTCCATGTTTATGATAGCAAGGGTTCTGAGTACATTTTCGAGATTATCGAGAGGCTCGCCCATACCCATAAACACAATGTTCGTGATATTTTCACCCTTTTCTTTAAGAATTCTCCTCATGTTGATAAGTTGATCGACTATCTCCCCGGAGGTAAGACTCCGAATGAATTTCATCTCCCCTGTACGGCAAAAACGACAGCCCATCTTACAGCCAACCTGAGAAGATATACATGCGGTCACTCTATCCTCGTCGCGGATGATCACACTCTCTATATTGTTTCCATCTGCAAGTTCCCACAAATACTTATCGGTCGTTTCATCAAGTGATCTTCTTGTTTTTACCAGCTTCATCGTCCCGATTATAAACAGGTTTTTGGTCTCTTCACGAAATTCTTTCGAAAGATTGGTCATTTCGTCGAAAGATTGCACACCCTTCTCATGAATCCACCGGAATATCTGCATCGACCGGTATGCTTCTTTACCTTTTGGAATAAAAGCCGATATTTCTCTGGGTAAAAGTCCTGTCAATTGTATTTTTTCCATCTTTCTCCTTTAGTAAATTTTACTGAATTTAGCACACTTGTTTAACACCTGCAACTCTATTTTAGATTCTTGATTTATCATACATCTTCTTTTATATTGCATGTATACTTGGAGGAATAATGAAATCGTATGTCATAATTGCATGTGTTGTCATGGGTATTGCAGGAATTTCCTGCGCTTCGCATTATTCGAATCTATCCCATGCCGACAAGGTAGCTGATATAAGTAAAATAATGAAAAATGACATTAAAAATGATCTTGATGCGGAAAAAATTCTCAATCAGTATACGGTCGGATTCCGCATAACGAATCCTCTCATTGGTCCCAGTTCAATCAGTAATTCAGTACGTCGTGTTGATCCAAGCCATGAGGATCAGATTT
>JBAYHX010000404.1:0-3140 GCA_041665965.1 Candidatus Latescibacterota bacterium | reverse complement strand
TCCCGCGCTTGTCCGCCAGGGCACGGCCTCTGGTCAGCAGTTCAAAAGCCAGCGGCTCCAGGCGCCCTTCGTATTGTTCGGCGAATGTCCACACACCTTTGGCCAAAATCGATCCTCCTTTTATAAACAAAAGTCAAAAGACAGTATTCAGAGTTAGGATAGAACAAAAGCATAATTATATAGTGTTAATATATGCGATGATTAAGACTGCTTTTCCCCTTATAAAAAATCCTTCTCGGCAAGGAAATCAGCCAGCTGTTCAACCGCTTTCTTCACTCCTGTCTTTTTCATATCTATCACAACACCGTTACGGGTGATCTTGGGCTGCATAATTTTTACTACTCGTGTCGGCGAACCTTTCAGACCGAGATCATCATCAGAAACGGTCAGACTATCCTTGCCGTTGAGCGGTATTACCTTTTTACGGGCATTCTGTTTCCCCCGCAGGGTAGGAAGTCGCGGCGAGCTTATTTCGTTCACAACGGTTATCAGGCAGGGAAGCGATAACTCTACCGTCTCATACCCGCCCTCTATCAACCGCTCGACGACAATCGTGTTCCCTTCGATGCTGATAATTTTACTCACAAAAGTCGCAACCGGAAGTTCGAGCATGGAAGCCATTTCCGGCCCCACCTGCCCTGTGTCTCCGTCAGTTGCGCGAACCCCGGCAACAATGATATCGAACTCTCCGATTTTTTTCACGGCCTGAGAAAGAACATAGGAAGTCGCCCAGGTATCCGATCCGGCAAATGCTTTGTCGGACAAAAGAACGCCGTCATCGCACCCCATGGAGAGCGCTTCACGGATAGCTATCTCTGCTTTTGGCGGCCCCATCGAGAGCACCGAAATAGTACCCCCAAACTTTTCTTTCAATTGCAGGGCGCATTCTATTGCATAGAGATCAAGGGGATTCACGATGCTTTCCACACCTTCGCGGATCATCGTTCCCGTCTTTTCATCCATTTTTACATTACCGGTTTCAGGCACCTGTTTAATCGGGACAACTATTTTCATGTACTCCCCCTGATGGTTTTGGTACGATGGTACATTGATAAAATTGCAACCAATGAGAATTTATTTTCAACAAATCACAAAGATTTATTAATATATCAGATGGATGAAAAAAGGACAAGAACGATTTGATAGCCGGCAGCGATGGAACACAATGGTAAAAAACCACTTCCCTGTTTATGAAAACATCAATAATATTGCTTCCTGCCACCAATTATTATTGAAATTACTTGTTTGACGGACTGAAAAATAGTATTACTCATAATCAAGTTTTATAAAGAGCGCATTCCTCATCATTATGACAATAATATTTTAGAAAATGTAAAAACCGTTCCATTATCTATGGGGGGAAACATGGAAACACGGCGTGAGTTTCTGAAAAAAACAGCGATAGCCGGAATATCCGGAATTGTCGCATCCGGAGCCGCTCCCGCTTTCGCGAAGGAAAGAGCAGAAAAAAATGGGGTCTCTCTGGAAGAAGCCTGGAAAGTGCATAGAAAATGCCTCATCATCGACGGTCATCAGGACACCTCAGTCAGATTTTTCGGAAATAAAGAGAATCCGGAAAACTGGCTGAAACGTAATCCTGCCTACCATGCGGACATACCCCGAATGAGAGAAGGCGGCCAGCAATATGTCGGATTCTTTCTCGTAGAGGACAGTGGAGCCACCAGCCTTTGGACAGTCACGGAATTTATCCTGCAGCAGCTTGATGCACATCCTGATATCTTCATGAAGGTTCTTTCATCGAAGGATGCTGTCCGTGCCGGTAAGGCTGGCAAGGTGGGCGTTCTGATGGAAATAGAAGGCCCTGCAATGTGGCTGCAAGGGAATATCGATATCCTCCGTCTTTTATATCGCCTCGGGGTGCGCTCGGTGCATATCACCCACGGGGAAGGGGGAAGCGACCCGACTTTCCTGCAGGGCACTGCAAGTACATATGGTCCCTGCAAACCGGAAGATCGGGTGGCGCAGCGTAAAAATGCAGTCGGGCTGACTGCCTTTGGCCGTGAGGTGGTGAAAACGGAAAATGAACTGGGAATGATCACCGATCTTTCCCACACGAACGACAAGGCTTTTTTTGATGTCATCGAGCTTTCCACAAAGCCGCCGATCATGAGCCACACGGCTGTATTTTCTCTCCGTAACCATTACCGGTGTTTGACGGACGACCAGATCAGGGCGCTCGCCGCAAAAGGCGGAGTCATGGGCATCGTATTAGTCCCCGGTTTTATCGACGCCGATCCTCAGAAAGCCACCATAGACCGTGTTGTTGATCATATTCTTTATGTGAGGGATCTGGTAGGCATCGACACTGTCGGATTCGGCTCCGATTATGACGGTTTTACGGAAGTTCCGATAGTGCCCGATGTATCGCAGCTTGTGAATCTCACCCGCGCCATGCTGGCTCGCGGCCTGACTGAGGAGGAGATAAAGAAATTCTGGGGCGGCAATTTCCTTCGGATTTTGCAGAAGACTATCGACAAGCCGGCGAAATAATCTGACCCGTTTTCTGAAATCGTTCAGGATAACTGTCGGAAATTGGCGAATAATACAATTACTTCTTGTATATACTGCTTTATCACAAAAGGAGAAAACATGGAAACGCGGCGTGAGTTTCTGAAAAAAACCGCTATAGCCGGGATATCCGGGATAGTCACATCCGGAGCCGCTCCCGCTTTTGCGAAGGGAAGAACTGTTAAAAACGGCGTCTCTCTGGAAGAAGCCTGGGCGGTTCACCGTAAATGCCTAATTATCGATGGCCATAATGACACCCCGGTCGAACGGGTTGCACGGAAAGAAAACCCGATGAACTGGATGCAGAAGGATATGTCCTACCACACCGACATCCCCAGAATGAAAGGAAACGGGCAGCAATACTGCGGATTTATGATCGTTGGGAATGGTCCTGTTGCGAATATCTGGGTCACTACCGAGCGGGCGATGAAAACGATCGAACTCTATCCGAAAGATATTATGCAGGTGTTGACCACTGCCGATGCGGTCCATGCCGGGAAATCAGGAAAAGTAGGGGCAATCTTTGCTGTCGAGGGAGCGGCAAAATGGCTCGAAGGGAGAATAGAGACCCTTCATATCCTCTACCGTCTCGGGATTCGCCTTGTCGGAAT
>JBAYHX010000403.1:0-3142 GCA_041665965.1 Candidatus Latescibacterota bacterium | reverse complement strand
ATTTTTCAACATGGTGGTGCGGTATTTCAGCGGGCTTACGCTCCATGATTTCAACTGCGGGCTGAAAGCCTATCGCCGTGAAGTGGTGCAGTCCTTCCGCATCTACGGCGAATTGCACCGCTATATTCCGGTGCTGGCCAAATTCAACGGCTTTCGGGTGGGAGAGATTCCGGTCTGCCATCATCCCCGCAAGTATGGCTCATCGAAGTACGGAATCAAACGGTTCATTGGCGGTTTTCTCGACCTCCTCACGGTGATTCTGCTGACCCGGTATACAGCAAAACCCCTTCATTTATTCGGTTCGCTCGGTTTGGTGTTCTGTTTTATCGGAGGACTCATCGACTTGTATATCGTAGGCATTTATATTAAAAGCGGTTTCCATAATATACAGGGAAGGCAGCCTCTCCTTGTCGGGGGCGTTTTTCTCTTCCTGCTCGGGGTGCAATTTATTTCGACCGGGCTTCTGGCAGAGCTCATAACGCACAGCAGAATGGAAAAAAAGAGCACATACCGTATCGATCCGGCATCGAAAAAGTAAAAAAATCGAGTTTTTAACGTTTTAACATGATTAATTATTTTTCTTTCTTTGCGTCTTTGCGTCTCTGCGAGAAATTGTCTTTTTTCTTTTACGAATTTTGCGAGAACTATCATTGAAAATCTGCACACTCACCCATACGTATCCTCGATTCCCGCATGACATCAACGCCCCTTTTGTCGAGCAGCTCATGGAGCATATCTCCGGCCGGGGAAACGAAGTTTCGGTGCTCACCGCGTTCGATCCGGCATGGAACCGTCAATCCGGCGACCACACAGCCGATCTTCGCACCTACCGCTATATCTGGCCGGATACTCTCCATATTCTCGGCTATTCTCGGACTATCGAGGGCAACATACATTTTAAAAAACGGGTGATGCTGCTCTCGCCGTTTCTGTTCTTCTTTGCCTGGCGGGCTTTTCTGAAACTCGTTCGTGAGAAAAAACCCGATGTTCTCCATGCGCACTGGATACTTCCGAACGGATTCATCGCAGGGCTGGTCGCACGCGCTACAGGCATACCGCTCCTGATCCAGCTTCACGGTTCTGATGTATTCACTGCCGAGAAAAATCCGCTGTTCCGGCGCATGGCGCTTTTCGCCGCCAAAAGCGCTGCTTACATAACTACACCAAGTCCCGACCTCGCTGCCCGTCTCGGAGCTCTTGGAGTCGACACTTCCAAAATCGGGCTGGTTCCCAATACGGTGGAATCGAATTTTACTTCAAAGGTGACTTCAAAAGAAGTGGCTGATCTTAAGGAAAAGCTCTGCATTCCCGATGGCTGCCCGGTGATCCTTGCCCTGGGAAGGATGGTTTATGTCAAAGGATTTTCCTACCTTCTCGAAGCTTTCGCCCGTATTGCTGATGATTATCCCGATGCGAGGCTGGTTCTGGCAGGCGGAGGAGTGCTTTTCGAGGAAATGAGGGCGCACGTCCGGCGTCTGAACCTGGAAAACCGTGTGAGCATGCCGGGAGAAGTATTGCGCGGAGAGGTTCCTGTTTATTTTGCAATGTCCAATCTCTTTGTCGTCCCCTCCATCCGTCATGAGAGCGGAGCGGTCGACGGCCTCCCGGTGGTTATTCCCGAAGCAATGGCTGCGGGACTTCCCATTATCGCCTCGAATGTCGGCGGTATTCCTGTGCTGGTGCGAGATGGGTATAATGGCATTCTGGTTCCCGAACGCGACCCAGAATCTCTCGCCGGGGCAATGCGCACCCTTCTGAGTGATTCCTTGCTCGTGCGCAGTTATAGTTCCCGCGCACGGAGTATCATAAAGAACGCGGTCAATTATGACTGCATCGCGGACTACTATATCGGCCTCTACAGGGGACTTGTCCGAAAAACTCCGGCTGCCGATATACAGCCGTTCGTGATCGCGGAAAAGGGGATCGAGTGAAATCTTCACGGGTGCTTTCCATATTTGCCAAGGCGGCGTTTGCTTTCGCAGTCCTGTATTTCATTATCAGAACAGTATTGAATAATTGGTCCGAAATCAAATCATACGCATGGGATTTTGATCCGCTTTATATGACCATTTCTGTTATCATTTTTTTCGCTGGGTATGTCCTGCTCGCCTGGATTTGGGCAAGAGTGCTTCGTTTGACCGGCCACCCGGTTTCTTTCGGAGCAGCATGGGACACCTATTTTATCGGCAATCTGGGAAAGTATATTCCCGGAAAGGTATGGACTATCGCTCTCACCGCCTATATGTCGGAGAAACACCATGTGCCGGGAGTCACGGCGGGCACCGCTTCAGTATTTGCGCAGGCATACTCGATAATATCTTCTTTGGTGATTTTCACCTCGTTCTTTATATTTTACCGATATGCGCTCAATGGAATCAAGCTGGATTGGACCGCGCCTATTTTCGTCCTTGTCCTGCTTATTTTTCTGGCTCCGAAAAACCTTGAACGCGCGCTCAATTTCTTATTGGTAAAACTGAAGAGAAAACCCTGTTCGCTGGGACTGGATACCGCCGGGGCGGTAAAAATCATGTTCTTCTATTTACTTTCCTGGCTGGTATTCGGGGTTGCATTCTGGATTTTTGTCCTGGCTGTCACCGACGACCATTCGCTTCATCTTTTTTTTATGACCGGGGTATTCGCCGTGTCGAATGTGATTGGTTTTCTGGCGGTCTTCGTTCCGGGCGGGCTGGGTGTCAGGGAAGGGATTATAGCCATTCTCCTTGCAGGTTATGTCCCGGCAGGAGTGGGAATTCTCGTGGCATTCCTGCTGCGGCTTCTGACAACTTTTGTGGAATTATTATGCGCGTTGTTTGTTTTGATACGAAAGGGATCTATATATGGCAAAAAAAAAGGGGCTTCCCGCAGCCGTTGAAAAAACCGACCTGTTGAAAAATGAAGGTCAACAGACATTCTCCCTCTGTGACTTTCTTTCCGGCCGGAATGCCAAATGGGCTTTTTTTGCCATTTATTTATTGCTTACCCTTTTTCTTTTCCGGGATTTTATCTTTTCAAACCAGATGCTTTTCGGCAGCGACACTATCCCGGATGGCGTATATACCCGTCAGTTTCTCAAAGATTATCACCATGAGTTCGGCGGAATTCCCCGATGGAATCCGTTCATCCTCGGCGGCCTGCCTTTCAT
>JBAYHX010000402.1:0-3161 GCA_041665965.1 Candidatus Latescibacterota bacterium | reverse complement strand
TTTTCAATGTCCCAATCCCAATTTCCCAGATGCGCGATTCTTTGAGCTTCAGTAAGTCTGGTTTCACTATCAATGAGAATTTTCTCCGCCTGCCTGCGTTCGGTAATATCCTGCGCTGTACCCATCAGCCGTCCCGCTTTACCCTCCGGGTTACGGTGAACATCGGTACGAAAGTAAACAAAGCGAATGGAGCCGTCCGGTCTGATAACCCGGGCCTCCATTTCTAAAGGCTTTTGCCCTTCAATTGTATCTTGCAGACGCTGTATAAACTCTCCACGGTCATCGGGGTGTATCGAATTGACAAGAAAGTTGTAGCTCGGCTTCATTTCCCCCGGCTCATATCCCCATATCCGGAAATGTTCATCCGAGAATATGCATGCGTCGGTCTGGATGTCCACCTCAGCGCTTCCGATATGCGTGAGCTTTTGAGCTTCGGCAAGGCTGGATTCGCTGTGCTTCAGCGCTTCATCAGCCCGCTTATGCTCAGTGATATCTTCGATGGTGGTCTGGACAGATGTAAGATTTTGGTTTTGATCCATTACAAAGAAATCATAGGTTTTGAATGTTCTTACTGCGCCATCTTTGGTTACAAAGCCGCGCTCGCTGCCTTCGACATAGGACTGCCCGCTTTGTTTTTTCTTTTCAAAAGAGGCTTTAGCCTCCTCTTTTTCCTCCTCAATCACAAAATCAAATATTGACTTTCCAATCACTTCTTCCCTGCAATAACCCAACAACTCACACCATCTGCGGTTGACATCCGTAATGATACCTTCAGAAGTCAAAAGATGATAGGCGCTTGGAGCATATTCATACAGCCATCTGAATTTTGTTTCCGACTCGGCCAATGCCTGCTCCGCCCGCTTGCGCTCTGTGATATCCTGGAAAGTCCCCCGCAGTTTAATCAACTCCCCATCCTTCACCACAGCCTCTCCGAAAGCCTGGCACCATTTACTATTTCCCTTTTGAGTCTTCAGCGCCACCTCAAACTGCATGGGTTGCCGTGTCTCTATGAGCGCTTTCATTTTTTTCTCGACCATCTTACGATATTCCGGAAGATAATATCCGATATGCTCATATAGTCCCGGTATAGGCTTGTCGTAGTCGATCTCGACAATATCGTATGTCCCTTTAGACCACGTTGCCTTACCCGTTGCCATATCCATTTCCCATCCGCCAATCTTAGCAATAGCCCCTACTTCATTCAACAACACGTCACGTTCTTCAAGTAACTGTTCCGCTTTCTTGCGCTCGGTGATGTCGGCGCTCACGCTTATAATGCCGATGACTTGACCTTGTGAATCGTGGATTGGCGCGGTTGAGATGCTGATGTCAATTGGCGAACCATCTTTTTTCCGGCGACGGGCTTGGACATCTGTAAATCCTTCACCCAAAAGAACGCGTTCGCGCAACGCGCGATTTTCGTTCCTCTTATCTTCAGAAACGATGGGGAGAAAGTTCCCTAATACTTCACTCTCTTTCCAGCCGAACATGCGTTCTGCAGCCGGATTCCATTGTGTGACGTGACCGTCGGGATCCAGAGCTATAATGGCAAGCGGTGAAGAGTTTACCAGCGCCCGAAGGATTTCATTTGATTCCTGTAAAGCCTTTTCTGCCTGCTTGTGCTCGGTGATGTCACGGATATTGCATTGGATGACTTTCTTGTCGCCGACAAGATAGACATTGCTGACAAATTCCACCCGGACAAGCCTGCCGTCTTTCGCTTTGAGCGGTAAATCCTCGTATCGGATGTACTCATTTTCCTGCAATTTCCTGAATCCGTCCCTACTGACTCCGATATCATTGAACGCACCGACGTCCCAGAGTTTCTTTTCCATAAACTCTTCATGCGAATACCCAAGCATTTCGATCAGGAATGGGTTTACGTCGGTAATCGTTCCCGTCTCGGCATCAAGAATCAGAATGCCGTCCTGTGCCGCTTCAAAGAGGCGTCGGTAACGAAGCTCTGAATTCGTGAGGGCATGCAAATCCTTTTTAGAATTCGATTCGGCGGATTCTTTTGCTGAGGCGTTTAACCGAGGTTTGCTTTTTTGATCCTGAGGGGATTTATAAGCTTTCTCTGTTTGCTTCACAGCTCCCTCCATGTTTATCAAAACAGCAGGTATAACCAGGCAAGTATTCGTATCGCACATCATGCGAGATGCAATGGATGTAACTGGCAGAATGTGTTGCCATCATTTGGATCTACTTGTGATAATATATTATATATATTCTATATCATATCTTTACTATGTTTTATATCATTATGTCAATAAAAGAATTAACTGCATACAAGACATATATATCACTGCCAAAATAATGTATTTTTGGACATTATTCTAAAATTACATTTTTTTCTATAGCGTTCCAGGAAATGACTTATGGAGGTTTTTTATATCTGATGTTGCTTTATAAGCTAAATCCATATACTCTGTCAAGTATTATTTTCCCCCGGCATAATGCTCAAGTAAAAAAAATGAGACACAAATAGATACTCAATTATCCTTTTTTTAAATAATAAATGTCTTTCAGCGTCTCATTATTTCCTTTTTTGCTTCTGCTCTTCTTTTGGCGGCGTCACAAAATACACATACTTGTGGTCTTTCAGAAATGTATAGTAATTGATCAGATCGAATCCGGTCATCGGCTGATCCGCCTCAAGTTCACAGAGCCTTTTGATTTCCGCCAGATTCCGTTTGCCATCCACCCACCAGTATGACGACGAAGCCCAGTTGGTTGCCGCCCACCAGTGCGGAGAGCCGGTAATTTCCTTCCATTCCGAAGAAGGGATTTCTTCCAGAAACAGAGTGCCCGGCAGATGCCTATCAGGGATTATTTTTGACGCCTGCTTATCCCATAAACTTTCCTGTTTTACCGGCATTGTCACAGCAATCGACTCGGTTCTGCTTCTTGTATCGGCAAGTGCGCGCAGGTTTTGGGTCACTGATTTACCAAATTCATCCAACGACGCGATGTGCCTCGACAGGATGCCGTGAGCAGCGGTTTTCTTATCGGCGGGGACAAGCCGCTCGATGCTCTCCACCGCTTTTTTCCGAAGGCCGGTATAATACTCGATTCTATCTATTCCATCAGCCAGAGCTTTACCGAGTTCGGCGCTGTCTTTGGCGTTTCTTATCTTTGTTTCCGCATTTCTGCCTTTTTCC
>JBAYHX010000401.1:0-3198 GCA_041665965.1 Candidatus Latescibacterota bacterium | reverse complement strand
CATGTATCTCTCTCTTTATGGGATTTTGGTACTGGTATAATCAGCGGGCTGACTGGCAGACAATGGTTTTTACCACTCTGACTTTCTCACAGATGGCGCATGTTCTGGCAATTCGATCAGGACGGGACTCGCTCTTTACCAGCGGATTATTATCCAATATTCCCCTTCTGATATCTGTTATAATAACTATTGTTTTGCAGGTTGCTGTAGTGTACAGCCCAATTCTTCAGGGAGTGTTTAATACAGTGGATTTGCCGGTGAATGATTTTATTATCAGCATAGTACTGAGCAGTATTATTTTCTGGGCTGTGGAAATAGAAAAACTTGTTATAAGAAGAAAGAATCTGTTTAACTAGAGCCAATTGAAAAAGTCGAGATTGTTGGAAGCAGCCCCCTTTCTGTCCTTCGGACATCCTTCCCCCGGAGGGGGCAGGAATCGACTGTGAAGCAATGACTTCCCTTGCCCCATCCGGGGGTAAACGAAGTTCCCGCAAAGCGGAAAGGGATAGAGGGATAGGGGGCTGTAGTTAATAACTCGCCTTCTTTTTTTACGTATAAAACGACTTTTGCAAAAGGCTCACTATATATCTTTTTTGGATTACAGGATGTCCGTGCAGAAGAGTCCTGTAAAAAATGTTGGAAAGCGTATAACTGTGGAGGAAAGGCATGAATGTACTGGTCTACCTTCTCGTAGCGGTCCTTGCATTTGTCCTTGCGAGCCGTTTTTATGCAAAGTACATTGCCAAATCGATCGGTGAGGATACAAACCATCCGACCCCGGCGTGTACGGTCAATGACGGCCGCGATTATGTTCCGAGCAAGAGATATGTGGTTTTTGCGCATCATTTCTCGGCCATAGCGGGAGCCGGACCGATCATCGGGCCGACAATGGCGATCCTTTACGGTTTTATACCGGCCTGGCTCTGGGTGGTGATCGGCGGCATTTTCATCGGCGCGGTTCACGATTTCACCGCTCTTTTCATCAGTATGCGCGAGGGCGGCAAATCCATGGCCGTAATTGCCCGTAAAACCCTCGGACAGTCAGGATTCAACCTGTTCATTATATTCACCATTGTAATGATTGTGCTGGTTACCTCCTCTTTCCTCGCCGCAACCGCCGTATCGCTCACCTCTCTCTGGCCGCTCGCAAAAATTGGTGTAGTCGGGGATCAGACTTTTCTCAAAACCGTGGTAAAAGATGGCGTGGTGATGGGAAGAATCGGCGGGATTGCCTCGATGTCGGTCATCGTTATTACCCTTTTATCACCTCTTCTCGGCTGGCTGATTTATAGGAGAGGGATCAAAACCATTACCGCGTATGCACTGGCATTTGTTATCTGTGTGGGTTCGATTCTTCTTGGCATGCAGTACCCAATCACACTCCCTTCAACAGTATGGATGATCATTATCTCGATCTATGTCCTTTTCGCCGCCGGACTGCCTGTCTGGCTTGTCCTTCAGCCGCGTGATTTCATAAATGTGCAGATTCTTTACGGCGGCATGATTATCATGGTAATTTCCGTTCTTGTGACCGGATTCGGCGGATTCTCGATTTCTATCCCGAATTTCAATCTGGCGGATGGCGTCAAAAGTCTCGGTCTTCTCTGGCCGATGATGTTCATCACAATCGCCTGCGGTGCAATTTCCGGTTTCCATGCGCTTGTGGCCGGGGGAACCACGGGGAAACAGCTTCCGAATGAGTGCGATGCCCGTCATGTCGGTTATAATGCGATGCTTCTCGAATCCGCTCTTGCCGTCTGTGTTCTCATTGCCATAGGGGTCGGCCTCGGATTCGCAGATTATAAAGCCATTGTGTGGCCTTCAGACCCGGGTATCAAGTCAAATCCGATTCTTGGATTCTCCCTGGCCGCCGGAAATCTTTTTCACCAGGGGCTGGGAGTCTCTGTTGCACTGGGAGCTGTGTTCGGCATCCTTTTGGTGGAGGGATTTGTTATCACAACACTAGATGCGGCGGTGCGGCTCAACCGGTACCTGTTCGAGGAGCTTTGGCAGATCATTTTCAAAAATCCGCCCGCGCTGGTAAAACACTACTGGTTCAACTCCGGCATCTCTGTCATTCTTATGTGGATCCTTGCCTATTCAAACGCGTTCAGCGCTCTGTGGCCGATTTTCGGAGCGGCTAACCAGCTTCTTGCGGCGCTCAGTCTCATCGTGGTCTCGAGCTGGCTTCTTCTCCGGCGGAAGAAATATTTTTACACGTTGATTCCGGCGGCATTCATGATTGTAACGACTCTCGCTTCGCTGGTTATCCTGTTCAACAAATATCTGACACAAAAGAGCTACATCCTGGTGGGAACCGATATTCTGCTCTTTATTCTTTCTCTCGGGGTGGTATGGCTTGCGGCGAAAGCGTTCATAAAACCTGTTTCCACGGAATAACTCGTTCTCTATGCGTCTTTGGACAGTGCATCCTTTCTACCTTGACCGCCCGGGACTGACAGCTCTGTGGCGCGAGGGGCTTCTGGCGCAGAAAGTGCTTTCCGGCGGGACAAAGGGATACAGGAACCATCCGCAGCTGATCCGTTTCAAACGGCATAAAAATCCCGTCGCCGCGATTGCAACTTACCTGAGCTGTGTCTATAAGGAATCCGAACGCCGGGGGTGGCATTTTAACCATGAGAAAATCACCGGCGGGATCACCTCTCAGAAGATTGAGGTTTCGGAAGGACAGCTTGCGTATGAATTCGAGTTCCTGAAACTCAAGATGTTGAAAAGGAATCTACCCTGGCATAAAGTTCTCTGCCGGGTCGGTCAGCCGAAGGCGCATCCGCTTTTCACCATCGTTCCCGGCAAAATCGAGGAATGGGAAAAGATACGGCTTTTGGAAATTACACCAGTTTTGCGCTAAATTCCACAAAAGCCGCTTCGACAAGCTCGGCGGCCGCAATTGTTACACCGCTGTCAAAGTTTGATTCCCGAAACCCACTGTTTGAAATTCGGATCCTCGAACATTTTCTTCGCGAGCTCCGCATGGCCGTCTTTAAGCGCATGGCACTGGTCGGCGTACGAGGTGCTCGGAAGAAGGTCGCAGGTGGAGTCGAAGTAGGGAACGCCCAGAGAATCGAGCCTCTTTTTGACATCCGTCATGGCAAGGAAAAACTTCTCTCTGCTTTTTGGGGTCAGATTATAGGTGTTATAAGGCCCCAGAAGGACAAAAACATTCACATCTTTCTTCTT
>JBAYHX010000400.1:0-3208 GCA_041665965.1 Candidatus Latescibacterota bacterium | reverse complement strand
TACCCTCTCAATAACTCGTCAATTAACTCCGGGCGGATCTCCTGCATCCTCTTCTCCTGCGTAAATGGTGGCTTCTCATTATACTTCTTCTCTTCCATTTACACAATTTTCTTTACAGGCTCGAAAACATATAAACGAAAACTACATCCCCATATCATGGATGAAGAAACACGCAAAGCAGTCAATCAATTGATCGCTAAATCATTCTAAGTTATCATCTTTTCAACACATTTCAACAAAAGAAAAAAAGTACCAAGAAAGAAAATTACTACTACCACCGTGTAAACATCTTTTAGGACTTGATAGACTTATTTGCTTTATTACTCTTGCTTTTTTAAGCCACCTGCGATATCTTGTTTTTCGGATAATCGAAAGATATTTTAATAATAGAGAGAAAGGTTCTTATATGGTGAACAGGGACTCCGCCTTGCCGCAGTATTCCACTGTACAGTTAACCTCGCTGGTCATATTGAGAGTTCTTATCGGCTGGCATTTTCTCTATGAGGGAATTGCAAAGCTCATCTCCCCTCATTGGACAGCTGCCAGTTATCTCATGGAATCGAAATGGATTTTTTCGGGGATGTTCACCTGGATGGCATCCAACCCTGCCGTGCTGGCACTGGTCGATTTTATGAATATCTGGGGGCTGATCGCCATCGGTCTGGGATTGATTGTCGGAGGCCTGACCCGGATCGCGAGCATCGCCGGAGTTCTTCTCCTGCTTTTATATTACATCTGCAATCCGCCGTTTATCGGGTACACCTATTCGATGCCCATGGAGGGCAGCTATCTAATTGTCAGCAAGAACCTGATTGAATTATTTTCCCTTATCGTGCTCATTGTGTTTCCCACCGGCTCGATCATCGGTATTGACCGGCTGCTTAAACGGGCAAGAGGGACAATAAAGAAAAAAACACCAAGAGATTGACAGCGCGGAGAAAAAGACTCATGAATGAAGAATCGCAAAATAACAATAGAGAAGAAATACCTAAAACCGGAGAAAAGCTGACTGTAGGGCGACGTGATATTCTGAAAGCTCTTGCGACTGTTCCGGTGCTTGGCGTTTTCTTTTATAAACTCGGAAAAAAACAAGCGCTGGAAGGGTATAGGAAAAAGGAAGTGCTCGCGGAACTCGGCCTTGATAAAAAAGGTCCTGCGGTGCTTCCCAAAACCACGTTCAAAAAATCCGGCGAACTCATCCGTGTCGGGATCATGGGCTGCGGCGGCCGAGGCGAGGCAGTAATGCGGGCTGCCGGATTCGCTCATCCCGAGTGGACCGACCAGAAACAACAGGATGCGAAGAAAAACCATAAAGATACCTCCCTGGTCGATTACCTGAGACAGGAGAACTTGAATATTGCCATAACCGGGGTTTGCGATGTATTCGACATCAGAGCCGAGCGTGGAATAGACGCATCAAAAAATCCGGTTCGTCCCGGAGGCGGTAAAAATGGGGAAACGGGGGCCCTAAGATTTTCCACCTATCAGGAGATGCTGGACAGCGGGGATGTCGATGCGGTAATCATCGCTACCCCAGAGCATTTACATGCCCGGATGATTCTCGATTCGGTTGCGGCGGGGAAACATATCTACGCCGAAAAGCCGTTCACAAAAACCCTCGAAGAGGCAATAGAAGTTGCCGATACGGTCAAAAAAAGCCGGATCGTATTCCAGCTTGGCCACCAGAACCGTCAGGTGGAAAGCCATATCAGAGCTCGGGAGATGGTTCAGAAAAATATCCTTGGAAAAGTAACCCTGGTAGAAACCACCACAAACCGTAATTCTCCGACCGGGGCATGGGTGATGAGTATCCACAAGGACGCCAACCCTGAAACCATAGACTGGCTTCAGTTCCTCGGGAATGCTCCTCGGCGGCCTTTCAATCTGGAACGGTTCTTCCGCTGGCGCTGCTGGTTCGATTACTCCAACGGTATCGCGAGCGACCTTCTCTCCCATGAATACGACTCAGTCAACCAGATTCTGGAACTGGGCATTCCCAAATCGGCTATTTCCTCGGGCGGGATTTATTTTTACAAAGACGGCCGCGAAGCGCCGGATGTGTTCCAGGTCGTTTTCGAATATCCCGACCGGGGGCTGACCCTGATGTACAGCGCAACCCTGGCAAATGAACGCGACCGCGGAATGGTGTTCATGGGCAACGACGCTTCCATGGAAGTCGGCGGGGGCATTACGGTGATGCCGGACATCGGCTCCACCCGTTACCAGAAAAAAATCGAGGCCGGCGTTATCGATGTATCCATGCCGCTTGTGGCCTACCTTCCCGGCGCACAGGGATTCGATGCGGTCACCACCGCCACTGAAAAATATTTCGCCTCCAAAGGATTGATGTATACCTACCGTGACGGCAGACGGGTGGATTCGACCCACCTTCATGTGAAAGAATGGCTGGACTGCATCCGTAACGGCGGAACCCCTTCCTGCCCTATCGACCGCGGTTTCGAAGAGGGAGTTACCTGCCAGATGGCCGCCGCTTCCTATCTTCAGGGAAGAAAGGTCGAATGGGACCAGGCAAACAGGAAAATCGTGTAAGAGGGGAAAAAAACGGGAGACTAAAGATAAATGAATCTCTCGCAAAGTTCGCAAAGAAAGATTTATTTTCCGGTAGATTCCAGGGTTCTTCTGAAGCGACCCTGATGTGCTCTGCTGTTCCCCCTCTATAGCATAGAAAGGGGGTCAGGGGGTGAGTTTCGAGTATTTATACTTCATGATATAACCTGTAATTTTTGCAGTTCGATTATTTCATCCTTCATCCTTTTCTTTGGCCTTTTTTCCCCTCCTACAACGGCGAACAGACGTCCGTTTTTCCTCAGCACTTCAATGGGAATCCCCATAGCATATGAGAGATTTCCCGATGTGATGGTTTTATCTTTCTCCCCGGAAGCAAGAACACGGCCGTCTTTCAGGATGAGCGCACGGCTGATACCCGGCGGGATTTCTTCAACCCTGTGCGTGACCATGAGCAGGGATGGACCAGCAGGCGATTCCATGATGAGGTTCAAACGGCTCAGGAGTGTCTCACGGGCGTGCATGTCCAATCCCTCGCAGGGCTCGTCAAGAATGAGCAGACGCGGCTCCGGCATGAGCGCCCTGCCGATGAGCGCCCGCTGACGTTCTCCGAAGGAAAGGACGCCATAGGGGCTGTCTGCAATCGTCTTACAGCCGAGGAAGGAGATTATTTCATGTGCGC
>JBAYHX010000399.1:0-3210 GCA_041665965.1 Candidatus Latescibacterota bacterium | reverse complement strand
TTGCTGCATAAAGTACAATGCCGCCGTTCTGAGGGATGACGATATCTGTCTTGTTCGGGATGCATTTAATGCGCTGGCGGAGGATGTTTCCATCGATCCGGACAAATCGCTCGACGATGTTCGGATTCTTCCTCCCGTTGTCCTGCATCATGTAATCGATGTTTTTCCGGCGGGCGAGGACATCGCTTCCGATGGCTTGACGTTTCCTGCATTGTTCGCGGCACAGGTGCGGAAATGTCCCGACCGGACTGCGGTGGAGGCGGTCGACGGCGTTCTGACCTATAGAGAACTCGATGCGGCTTCGGACGCTGTTGCATGTGAACTCCTTACCACTGCGGGTGTGGTTCCGGGTGAGCGGGTAGCTCTCATGACGGGACGCGACAGGTGGATGATTCCCGGTATTATAGGAATCATGAAAGCCTCCGCGGTCTTTGTGCCGCTCGATCCCGATTATCCCGATGACCGAATCAGGTTCATCCTCGAGGATTGCGGGTGCAGAACCGTGATCGTAAGCGGCGAAAACGGCCTCCGCTTCACCGGGTATCCAAACCTCACGGTACTCGATGCACGCCGTGCGGTCGGTTCGGCGCAGAATCTTCCGTATGACCGATTGCCGGAGTGCGGTGATCCGGCATATGTCATCTATACCTCGGGTTCGACCGGCCAGCCCAAAGGGGTAATGGTCGGACACCAGGCGCTGGCTAATTTCATCCGGGGATATACATACAGCGTTCTCAATTGCCACAACGGGCCGCTGAGGATCGCGTTTGTGGCAAAATATATCTTCGATGCGGCAGGCCGGGCGTTCTATCCGTCGCTGTGCCGAGGCGATACGGTGTGTGTGGTTGACGAAGAAACCCGTTTGGACGGCGCCGCGCTTCTCCGGTTCCTTGCCGCCCGCTCCATTGATCTGTTCGATGGCACACCGAGCCTGTGCAGTCTTGCCATAGAAGGAGGTGACCGTATTGATACCCTGCGACAGGTCGTTCTGGGGGGCGAGGCGCTAAAACAGTCTCTTGTTGACAGAATCCGCACAGCGTTCCCGCAGGCGGCTGTTACCAATGTGTACGGCCCAACGGAAACCACCATTGATTCGACCTTCCATCATGTTGACCTCTCGCCCGGCAGGGATTGGAACATTTTACCGATCGGCAGGCCGCTGCCGAACCAGCGGGTCTATGTGCTGGATGACCTGCTCCATCCATTGCCGGTCGGAGCCGTCGGAGAAATCTGTATCGGCGGCAAAGGTGTCGCAGACGGATATCTGAATCGTGAAGACCTCACCGGTGAACGCTTTGTGACAGATCCTTTCAATCCCGGCGGAATGCTCTACCGGACAGGGGATCTGGGCCGCTGGGAAAGAGAGGGGAACCTGATCTTCCTCGGAAGACGGGACTCGCAGGTGAAAGTACGGGGATTTCGTATCGAACCCGGCGAGATAGAGGCTGCCATATCTTCGATGGCGGAAATAAAATGGTGCGCGATTGTCCCGAAATCGGACAGTGAGGACGCGGTGTCTCTCTATGCTTTTTACGAGGGCAGTCTGACCCCGCGGGAGATGAGACGGAAACTGCGGTTGACACTCCCTGCGCATATGATTCCCGATCATTTTATGGCGGTGGATCGTATTCCGTTGACCGCCACCGGTAAGATCGACCGCAGAGCGCTTTCCGAGCTTACAGGAACCGAGCCGGTCAGGGCGGCGGTGACGATTACTTCCACTTCCGAAACCGAACGGCGGATGATCGCCTCGATGGGCAGGATTCTTGGCCGCGTCGATATCTCCGGAGAGGACAATTTTTTCGAGATTGGCGGCCACAGCCTGCTTGCGGCCCGTCTGGCCTCGAATATAGCTGCATCGATGGGGAAACGGCTGCCGATCTCAGCCATCTATCGGTTCCCCACACCGGCAGAATTGGCGGACTTTTTCACCCGGTACGATCCCGAACTGAACGGTTTCCTCGGCGAATTCCGATTCCATTTTAACGAAGCCTCCGAAGTTTTATACTGTTTCCCACCCTACGGCGCAACCGGAATTATCTATCACCCGCTTGCCCGGCATCTCGACAGATGGCGGCTGGAGTGTTTTAATTTTCTGGCGGATGGCGGTTTCGTCCGCGATGCGGTAAGAGCCATACTCCCGTCAGCGCAAAAGTCGCCGGTAAATATTCTGGGGTATTCCGGGGGTGGTAATCTCGCTTTCGAAGTGACGAGGGAGATCGAAAACCGCGGCGGCAGGGTAGGCCGGATTATCATGCTCGACACTTACTGTCGGCTGGAGACCGCCGATGTTTCTCCACAGCGTCACCAGCTGGAAATGGAAGGGATTGTAGCCTCCGCAGAATATTCCGTTTTCTTCCCCGATGCGGCCTCAAAAACCGCCGCGGTCAGAAACGGGACTGCATATGCGGCATATCTCTATTCGGGAATCGATACAGGAATGATAAAGTCTCCTATCAGTATAATTTGCGCGGATGATGAGACGCCCGATCCTGTTCGTGACCGGTACGGCGCGCTCCGGTCACGGAATGGATGGAAAAACCTGACACACGCATCGTTCGAGTGTGTGCGAGGTTCCGGCTCTCACGATGAAATGGTGAACGAGAAAAACTGCGCTTATAACAGCGCTCTGATCCGAAAATTCCTCTCTGATCATCAAGGATAGAGGGTGGTTAGCAAAAGATTTTTAGTTTTCAGAGCCTATACCTTATTCCGGGGTTAGGCTCTTTCTGTTTTTCAAACCATCTTCCCATAATTATCAATTTCTATTCAATCTGATACATGTGTTAACGATATTCACGTATAGAGAAAACACGGTTCCGATCATTTTTGGAGAGTTGTTACCGGAAGTGACCTGAATAATATAATAAAATCTATTAAACAGTTTTAAATAACAAGAAGTTAAAGCATAAATATATATCCATGAATCATGCTGTCATTAAACCATTTCATGCTGTCATCAGTCAAATCCACTAAAGGGATGATATTTTCTCCGGTCTGGAATAACAGATTTACAAAGAGGATAGAGAGCCTCAATTCCGGAGAATTTTACCATAAAATATCATAGAGAGAAGAATCCCCGATAGAGTTCGTTCGTGAAGCATTCCTGCAAACGATAAGAAATATTGCATTGGAGGCATAAATGCTTGAGATAAACCAAGCGTACCTCTGCTGTAAAGTAAAAAAAGCAGGCAGAAGAATTGATCTCAG
>JBAYHX010000398.1:0-3229 GCA_041665965.1 Candidatus Latescibacterota bacterium | reverse complement strand
TGTTTTCCACAGCCGTAAGTGACAAGAACAAGGGCGGAAAGAATCATAAGGAAGAGGAATAGCCGTTTCATAAAAAACTCCGGGATTGTGTTCTTTTTCTTAAATATTTTTAACATTGAATCGTGACTGTTGAAGGAAAATAATGGGTTGTCACTTATTAATCAAGGAAAGGATTCTTGTGAACCAATAGAGGGCATATTGATTGTAATATTCCTTCCTATTGGAAGATATACCAAACTTGACTATCTATCAATGAAACGGTATATTAAATTGTGCCGCAGAAGCTTACCAGATTTTAATGTAACACTTTACTTCTATTGTATATCCATTTGTCCCACACTATATTAAAGATAATGCCGGAGGTATCCCATTGGTTAGACAAATTACGGTGAGAACCCTCCCGGGGCTTATTGACAGCCGCGGAGAGGGGGTTAAAAAAGATGCGCTCGATTTTGGAATCCAGAGCATAACGAATGTCCGCGTTCACGATGTTTATTTTTTCGAGGGCAATATCTCAAAAGAGGACATCAGCCGTATTGCGGGAGAGCTTCTCACAGATTTTGTCACCCAGGAATACAGTATCGACGCACCGTTTCCCGAAGAGGGGCGGATTATCGAAGTCACCTACAATTACGGGGTCATGGACCCTGTAGAGGGATCGATCTACAAAGCGCTTCACGATCTTGGCATCGACACGGTTCAGGCAGCGAAGACAGCGAAACGGTACATAATTTCCGGTGACATCTCCGAAACCGAGATAGCGCTTGTTACCGAAAAACTTCTGGCGAACAAGATTATCCAGCATGTGGCGAAACCCGGCGAAGAAATTTTTCTCCATGCCCATCCCGTCAAGGGTGTAGATCGTGTCGAGGTGGAGCTTCTGGATCTCGATGACGATTCCCTTATGAAACTCTCGAAAGATCGTTTCCTTTCTTTGAATCTTGAAGAGATGCGCACTATCCAGAAACACTACCGCAGGCTTAACCGTAATCCGACCGATATCGAGCTTGAAACATTTGCCCAGACCTGGAGCGAGCATTGTGTCCATAAGACCTTTCGCGGAATAATCAATTATAACGGTTCCACAATCGATAATCTGCTCAAGAACACCATTATCCGCGCTACCCGTGAGCTGAATTGTGACTGGTGTGTCAGCGTGTTCGAGGACAATGCCGGGGTGATCCGGTTCGACGAGGAAGACAACATCTGTTTTAAAGTGGAAACGCATAATTTTCCCTCTTCCCTTGAGCCGTACGGCGGCGCAGGGACAGGAATCGGCGGCGTGATCCGTGACATCCTCGGAACGGGGCTTGGCGCGAAACCAATTGCCAACACCGATATATTCTGCTTTGCACCGCCCACCATGAAGCTCCATGAACTCCCTCCCGGCACGCTGCATCCAAGACGGGTTATGAAAGGAGTGGTGTCGGGCGTCCGTGACTACGGCAACCGGATGGGTATCCCTACAGTCAACGGTTCGGTGTTTTTCGACTCGCGGTATGTGGGAAATCCGATCGTTTATTGCGGCACGGTCGGTATCATGCCCAAAGAAGCTTCGTTCAAAAAAGTGTCCGACGGCGATAAAATCATCCTCATCGGCGGCAGAACCGGCCGTGACGGCATCCACGGGGCGACGCTTTCCTCCACGGAAGTCACTGAAGAGAGCGAGGTTACCTCATCCCATGCGGTTCAGATCGGGAATGCCATCCAGGAAAAGAAAATGGTCGATACTCTCCTCACCGCCCGTGACCGGGGGCTTTATACTGCCATAACCGACTGCGGTGCGGGCGGTCTTTCGAGCGCGGTCGGCGAGATGGGGAAAGATACCGGCGCAGAGGTCGATCTCGAGCTGGTTCCTCTCAAATATGACGGCCTCCGTTACTGGGAAATCTGGATTTCCGAGGCGCAGGAGCGGATGGTTCTTTCGGTTCCTCCGGATAAAGTTGATGAACTTCTCCGGATATTCGAGTCAGAAAATGTCGAAGCTGTGGTAATAGGAACATTCACCGGAAACGGCAGACTCACCCTGCGGTATCACGGAACGACTGTCGGGGAATTCGAGATGCAGTTTCTCCATAACGGCGTCCCCCGTTTTGTCCGAAATGCCACGTGGGAACCGCACAAGATGCCGGAGCCGGAATTCAAGAGACCTTCGAATCTGGGTGCGCCGCTCAAAGAGATTCTCTCGTCCTGGAATGTCTGCTCCAAGGAATGGATCGTCCGTCAGTACGATCATGAGGTTCAGGGCGGGAGCATTGTGAAACCGCTCACCGGCGCGGCGAATGACGGGCCTTCCGACGCCAGCATCATCTGTCCGAAGCTCGGCTCAAACCGGGGAATCGTCATTGCTAACGGTATAAATCCGAAATACGGGAGCATCGATCCCTACGCAATGGCGCTCTCTAATATCGATGAAGCGTTGAGACAGGTAACCTGTGTTGGCGGTGATATTGCCCATACTGCCCTCCTCGATAATTTCAGCTGGGGGAACACCACCCTTCCCGATCGTCTGGGAGAGCTGGTCCGTGCGTCGCAGGGATGCTACGACGGAGCAGTCGGTTTTGGGACTCCGTTCGTTTCGGGAAAGGACAGCCTGCGGAACGAATTCATTTACGGAGATAAAGTTATAAGAATCCCTTCAACCCTTCTCATAAGCGCGATCTGTGTGATGGAGGATGTAACCAAAGCTGTCACCATGGATTTCAAAGGCCCCGGAAACCTTATCGCCATAGTCGGACTGACCCGGAACGAACTGGGCGGGTCGCACTATTTCGAAACGAAAGGGGTTGCGGGTGACTCTGTTCCCCGTGTTGATATCCCAGTATCGCGTACCATCATGAACACCATCCATCAGGCGATGGAGCAGAAATTGATCCTCTCCTGCCATGACTGTTCGGAAGGCGGAATCGGTGTCGCTCTTTCGGAGATGGCGTTCTCCGGCCAGGTCGGCGCATATGTCGATCTCAGCACAGTTCCTCTCGATTCGGTCATGCGTGACGATTATATCCTTTTCAGCGAATCCAACTCACGGTTCATTATCGAAGTGAAACCGGAAAACGCTCATCAGATTACCGAAATGATGAGCAGCCTGCCGTTCGCATGGATCGGCGATACCACCGATTCAGAGCAGGTTATGATCGAAGGCGCCGGGGGAATTGTGATGGATGAGAATATTTTTACGCTGAAAGAAGCATGGCAGAAGCCGCTCAGGACAGTATAAGTTCTGAGG
>JBAYHX010000397.1:0-3242 GCA_041665965.1 Candidatus Latescibacterota bacterium | reverse complement strand
AGTCCGATACCACCCCTGCAACTAGTGACAGCCAGGAGAACAATGGTAAATCAGACACAGCTGCCAACAGCACCACCACCAAAGAAAACAACGGTCAGTCCGATACCGCCCCTGCAACTAGTGACAGCCAGGAGAACAATGGTAAATCAGACACTACCGCTAACAGCATTACCGCTAAAGATAAAAACGGTCAGTCCGATACTTCTTCAACAAATGGCGGCAAACAGGAGAACAACGGGAAATCAGACACCGTAAATAATAACGATTCAGGGAAAAAGAACGAAAGATTGGATATTTCTGGCAGAGGCAGCCAACAATATATCCTTGAAAATGTAAACGATGCGGTCACCGTTAACAATGTTCCAGCGTCATTTACTCTGTTGGATCAAAATTTTCCGAACCCGTTCAATCCCTCGACAACCATCACATTCACCCTTTCATCCCGCAACCATGTCAGGCTCGATGTATTCGCTATAAACGGACAGCGTGTTGCGCAAATCATCGATGATACCCTTGATAAGGGCGCCTATGCGTTCACCTGGAAACCCCAGAGAACACTTGGGTCAGGAACCTACCTCTATAGACTTTCCACTCCGGATGTTTCATTTTCACGCAGAATGATACTCTTGAAATGAACTGGTATTTTTTACTTCCCCAGTATTATGAACATTCTTCCCCGATAATTTAAACTGCGCACTTAAAAATTCATGCGTTTCAACTCTTTGTCACGACAATTTTTGATTTTATATCTCTACTGGTGTATTTCTCCGAATCAGAAAATGAACGCAGAGATAAGCAGCCGGGTGTAACACACCCATAAGAATGAAAATGGGAATGTACCCTATATACGTTACAATATAGCCGACTGCTATGGTGGAGACGAAAAAACCCACTATACCGCCGGCAAATCCGCCGAGACCTGTTACAGAACCTACAGCTTTGTGCGGAAACTGGTCGATGACCATCGCGAAGATATTATGAGACCAGATACTGTGCGCTCCGCAGGCCAGGCTTACAAGGAGCACCGCGACCCAGACATTCTGGGCTGTAACAGCCAGAGAAGTGACAGGCAGGCAGATTGCAGCCGCAAACATGACCGTTTTCCTCGCTTTGGTGACTGGCCAGCCCCTTTTCATCAGGGATACGGGAAGCCATCCGCCAAAATTCCCTATAATGATGGCAATAATATAAATGAGCGGAACTGCAATGGCGATTCCCTTAAGGTCAAATCCCCTCTGGGAATTGAGATAACTGGGGAGCCAGAAGAGATAAAACCACCAGACAGGATCGGTGAGTGCCTTCCCAAGCATGATACCGTAAGTTTCGCGATGAATGAGGAGTTTTTTCCACGGATATTTAGTTTCTTTTACACTGCCTTCCGATGATTTCTGTTCCTTTGGTTTTTTATAGAGAAACGGCCAGAGAACTGCAAGCACAAATCCGGTGAGCCCCATGAACAAAAATGCCCAGCGCCAGCCCAGGATAAGAGCAAGGCCGGCTATAACAGGCGCACCGACAATCATGGCTACACTCGGCCCGCTGTTAAAAAGCGAGGTGGCGAAAGAACGCTCTTCTTTTGGAAACCATTCGGAAATAGCTTTCATGGCTGCCGGAAAATTTCCTGATTCGCTGATACCAAGAAGCCCGCGCCATCCTGCAAGAGCCCACGAAGAACCTGCTGTCGCATGCATGGCAGCAGCAAATGACCAGACAATGATAGAGAGCAGATAACCTAGCCTTGTGCCCGCCCAGTCGATGAATTTACCGGCAGCAAGAGAGCCAAGAGTATACGCTATCTGGAATACAGCGATTACATAGGAATACTGAAGATCGTTCATGGACAGCGATTTCTTGATTTCCGGTATCAAAACCGAGAGTACCAAACGGTCGAAATAATTTATCATCGTAGCGGAAAAAAGCAGTCCGACAATTACCCAGCGGTAAGAGCTGTAAGTTGTTTTCTCCTCGTTCAGCATGAATTGATGCTCCGGGTGAATGTATTTGGTTTTTCCAAATTGGCATTTGGGCAGGGATTAACTTATACCTGTATGAAGGATTGTGCAATTGAAACCAAAATATCATTACCTTCAAAATTATTTTAATCGCTTATCTATTTGACGCAGCAAAGATTATAAAATGAGCAGATAAAGACGCCCTCACCCCATATTCCCTCTCCCGTAAACGGGTGAGGGGAATAACCTGTGAACTTTCATAATCCATTATTTATCATACATATCTGGATTTTCCCCTCTCTTTGAATGAGAGGGAATCAAGGGGTTAGTTAAAAAATGGTATTATCCAATAAACGTTTGTTTAAACATAAAATCAATGTGCTGTCTAATCTCGATAAGCGATATATTTTATATATGATCGGGGGAGTTTCGTCAAATCAAAAAAAATAATTTTTGGAAAGCTTAGCATTCAATGAAATGGGGGAAATCTGGGATTTCTGTGGCATCAGGGAATTACTATGTAACACTTCCTGCTAATGAAAAACCGGTATTAACAAAGTTCTATTTCTGAACTGATCCTTTTCCATCGTTAAGAAAAAAATATCACGATGCCATTAACACACCTGTTTCATGGTATACAATTAATAAACTAGTGTATCGTCTCCGTATCAGCTTCCCGCGAAACCAGAAAATAGATGAACAGAAATCCTACCGGATGAAGAATTCCCATAAGGACAAAAATTGGCGTATACCCTAGAAAGGAAACGATATAACCAACCGCAACAGTGGAGAAAAACAGACCGCCGACTCCCCCGGTGAATGTTGAAAGCCCTGTGATCGAACCGACTGCCCGGGTGGGGAATTGGTCGCTTATAAGTGCGAACATGTTGGCTGACCAGCTTCCATGAGCGCCGCACGCCAGACCTACGAGAAAAACTACGACCCAGATATCGTGAGCTATGACCGCTAAAGCAGAGACAGGCATGCACAATACAGAAATGAACATGGTGAGTTTGCGTGCCCCGATTTCTGAAATGCCTCGTTTTATAAGGTGGCCGGAAAACCAGCCGCCAAGGTTACTGAGCAGAATGGCAAAGATGTAAATGAAGGGGACAGCTACCGCGATTTCCTTTATATTGAGTCCCCGCTGGGAATTGAGGTAATTAGGCAGCCAGAAAATATAGAACCACCATACTGCATCGGTAAAAAACCGAGCAAGCATGATGCCCCAGCTTTTTCGGAGTCGAAGAATGTCTCTCCATGGCAGAGATTTTAAAGCATCCTTACCCT
>JBAYHX010000396.1:0-3275 GCA_041665965.1 Candidatus Latescibacterota bacterium | reverse complement strand
GAAGGTATATTTGCAAGCATCAGAGAAAGTTGGCGCGGGGTGGAGCAGTCTGGTAGCTCGTTGGGCTCATAACCCAAAGGTCAGCGGTTCGAATCCGCTCCCCGCTACCATTTAGATGTCAAGGACTTGGGAGAAATCCCGGAGTCCTTTTTTGTTGCTCGTCTCCGAACCAAGCCTCAATATTGCAACCCTAAGCACAAAGCTGTATTAAAAGGAATAAAAAAACGGCGTTTCACATCGGAAGCGCCGTTTATATTTTTAATTATGCTCTTGATTATTTTTGTGCCATTGCGGCTTTCATATCGCGGAAAGATTTCGGGTTTTCCAAAACCACTGCAAGATAAATGATTGCAGCTACCATCATGATAAGGGCGATAGTGAATGTGCCGATGTAGGAAAGTATTCCTTTATCGATGAGCAGGCCCATGATAATAGGGAATAGCGCCATGAATGGAATGATACCTACGTTGGTTACCGCGACATAGGTGGACTTGTCTTCGGTCGGGCAGCAGAAAAGACACATGTTCGTATAGCCGACGTTATCCGATATCTGCGCGATTCCGGTTATGATGAAAATGGCTATCGCCAGCCCCGAACCGATCGAGGGGAACAGGATTGCCATCAATGTATAGATAACAGCGATTATCTGGGAAGTGATAAGCATCTGCTTGGGGCCATAGATATCAGCGATCTTGGTGACAGTAAATCCTCCGATGAACAATCCCAGAGCATTAAAGGATGTAAACCAAATACCGTGTTCGCCGGCGAAACCTCTTTCCTTGATAAGGAAGATCAGAAGGAATGCCATCATGACATAGGTTCCGCTCATGAGCCATTTGCCGATAAGGAACTTGACAAGGAGTTTATCGGTCTTGAGGACGTCAACCATTTTGCCGATATAGGCCCCAAGGGATGGAGTGCCCTGAACCTTTTCGCCTTCCGGCTCGCCCAGCATGAACATTATCGCTGCGCAGATTATGGTTATTATAAAAGTTAGGATAAACATAACTGCATAATTCATGGGAGCCGCAAAAGCAGCGTTAATCTTGTTGACTGCGAAAAGGGAAATAACAATTCCGCCGAACTGTATGGCAAACATGATTCCTAAAAGCTGGCCCAGTTTTGCCGAAGGAATGATTTTAAAGAGGAGACTGAAGTTTGCAGGAATATACAAACCTCCTAAAACCGCCGCCCAGGCAAAGGCCAGGAGGAAAAACCAGATTGCAAAGGACGGATTGGAAGCACTGGTCATAAGAAGGTAAAAGCCGTATACCAGAAAACCGAGAGAAGAAAGAATGAGAACCGTTCCAATATACTTTTTTTTGATGGTAAGAACTTCCGACTGATATCCCGCCCATATTTGCGGAATAGCAAATCCAACCCAGAAAATTGCGGTTATGAGTCCGATCTGGAAGGAGCTTGCACCCAGAAAAGCGAGGAGCGCTACCGGGATACCCAGGTAATAGGTCATACCTCCCCAGACCGATCCGCCAAAACCTAATAGAAACGCAAATACATCGTACTTGTAATATTCTTTTAAACTTTCCTTATTGGCCATCAGGTTACCCTCCTAATAAAATTATTATACCAATTCTTCTTTCCAGAATCAAACTTCAGACGCTATCTAACCTTGTTTTTTGGTTAGCCCTGACTGTTGTGAGAGACAGCAAGCATGAGAGAACCCAAAAAACCGTTCTGTTCTGGCGCCTCCTTTCGCATGATGAATATGGGTAATATGCTAGATAGATATTTAAAACATTTTAAACATCCCTGTCAAGTCCAAACTTCACATAAGGAATCCGAAAATATGCAAAAAAAATGCAAAACAGCAGATTTCAGACCTGACGGCCTACCGATTTGGCGATAAGGCGGATATCCTGCATCAAATTCAGGAATTTATCCGGTTTCAGCGACTGAGGCCCATCGGAGAAAGCTTCCTTCGGATTCTGGTGAACCTCGACAATGAGACCGTCCGCTCCGACCGCCACAGCGGCACGGGCCAGAGGAATCACCGAATCCCATCTCCCGCTCGCATGGCTGGGATCGACAATGATCGGCAGGTGAGAGAGTTCATGAATGATGGGGATGGCAGAAAGATCGAGCGTGTTTCTGGTCTGTTCCTCGAATGTCCGTATTCCGCGCTCGCAGAGGATGACATTCCAGTTTCCCTCGCTCAGAATATATTCCGCCGCCATGAGGAACTCGTTTATTGTCGCCGAGAGGCCGCGTTTCAGCAGTACCGGTTTCTTTTGTTTTCCCACCCGTTTGAGCAGAGAGAAATTGTACATATTCCGCGCGCCGATCTGTATGACATCGGTGTATTCGCTGACCAGTTCCACCGTGTCCGTGTCCATAACCTCGGTGCAGATGGGAAGGCCGGTTTTTTCCCTCGCCTCCGCCATGATCTTGAGGCCGTTCTCGCCGAGACCCTGGAAAGCGTAGGGCGATGTCCTCGGCTTGTACGCCCCGCCCCGGAGCATGGTCGCTCCCGCTTCCTTAACTATCTCGGCGATTTCCAGAAACCTTGCCCTGTCCTCCACCGCGCACGGCCCGGCAATCACCGGCAAGGCCGCCCCGCCGAAAGCATTTGCTCCAACTCTGACAACAGTCGGCTCCTTTCCCTCCCGTGAGACCAGTTTGAACGGCTTGGTGACATGGATGACCTCCATCACGCCGTCCATGACTTCTATCTGGGATGAGTCCACTCGGCTCTTGTTCCCCAGGACGCAGATGGTGGTGCGCTGAATTCCCGGCATGGGCTGGGGCGTGAATCCCATTGCGCGGATGACAGCACCGACAGCAGCTACCTGGGATTCGGTGGCGTCATTCTTCATGACGATAGGCATGTTCTCTATCCTTTGAAACGAGTGCAGGCAGGGGAAAATACTTAGGGAATTTATACTTGGGAAATCTATATGAAGGAGAGGAGCAAGGCAAGAGAAAAAGGGGAATACGACATACTATTCTTGAGGAGGAGTTATTTTTCCAATGCCATCCAAAAGAGATTTTTCTACAATTTCCAATGTAACCTCATCATGTGAATCAAAAGTCATCAATTATTCTTCAAAAAATTCGTCTTGATTCTTTATCCTTCTGATTAAAAGAGTAATGGGATCATGGTGTCTATCTCCATTTTGAAAATCGTTAATCCAAGGCATGACATTGTCCCATCCTTAACAAAAGATTACGTATCGTTATAAAAGACTGACCTGTGAAGTCAGTAAATTCCGCTCCTCACTTGCTCCAGTTCGTGCCTTTATTCTGAGGCGCAGTTC
>JBAYHX010000395.1:0-3278 GCA_041665965.1 Candidatus Latescibacterota bacterium | reverse complement strand
CATTTTTCATAACCACTATTTATGCATCCCTTAATAGTTTTCTAAGTGCTGTCATCGATCGTTTTTGATATTTTGTTCTATTGTTCAACCGCTTTCCACATTTTTCAGCATGAAAAGAAAATGGGATCATGGGCATCGGCTTTTGTGTCATCGGCCGAGATCCGATATTGCGAAATCGTTCTGCTACTGATTCCCAGAAAACTCACCGATAAAAATATATTTTCCAGAAATCATCTGCCGCGAAATCATTCAACAACAAAAAAGGAAACCCTTTCTCGGCGTTGCAGCCGTTCTTGCAGTCATGGCAATAAAGACATTGTTTGAGTAATTATTATAAGCTATTTTACTCAAGAATAGAGTTTCATTGGTAAAACCGTTTCGTTCTTTGAATATCAAAACCGTGAACGAAAGACCTGCAGCATGAAGGTGGCGATCACAGGAGCAGCAGGATTTATCGGTTCCAGTCTTGCTGAATTAATGGTGAGCAAGCATCATGAGGTGTATGGTATTGACTGTATAAACGACTATTATAATGAATCCTTTAAACAGTACAACATTTTGGAACTTTCGAAAAAGCCGGGCTTTCATTTCCACCATCATGACCTGACCGTGTTAAAAAAAGAAGAGATCGAGGATGCCGAGATCGTATTTCATCTCGCCGGCCAACCTGGAGTGCGCAACTCGTGGGGCAACAATTTTCCGGAATATATCAGGGATAACATCGAAGCAACACAGGTTTTGCTCGAATGCGTGAAGCACTCACGATCATTAAAGAGGCTGATTTTCGCATCGACCTCATCAGTTTATGGGAATGAAAACGAATTACCTTTAACAGAAACGGCAAGGCCCTTTCCCATATCCCCATACGGCGTTACAAAACTGGCCGCGGAAAATCTTTGTAGAGCCTACAGTCTCACCTATTCTCTCCCCATCGTCTGCCTCAGGTATTTCACTGTCTATGGCCCCCGTCAACGTCCGGATATGGCATTCCACCGTTTTTTCCGCTCTGGTCTGCGGGGGGAAAAAATCACCGTATTTGGAGACGGAACCCAGACGAGAGACTTCACCTTTATCGATGACATTGTGCGCGCTACCTATGATGCTGCTTTCGCCGATATGGCTGATCTTTTCACGATTATAAATGTCGGTTCCGGACATCGTATTCTACTGAATCGGGTTCTCGAAATGATCGGCGGTATTATGGGGAAAAAGCTTTCGGTTGAATATGCTTTGGAAGAGAAAGGTGATATGCAGGATACCTGTGCCGATATATCCCGCGCCGGTGAATTGCTTTCCTATGCGCCTTCTACCGAACTCTCCGACGGGCTGGAGGCACAGTACCGCTGGATGTGCGCTCATAAGGACATCCTGTTTCTTTCCGGGGAACAGTCCGGCAAAGCGGAAGATTAAAAGCGCGACTGATACGGCATAAATATGAGAAACCGCTGATAATAGATCATACGCTTATCTATTTTGACGCAGCAAAGGTGATATAATGAGCAGACGAAGATGCCCTCACCCCATGTCCCCTCTCCCGTGAACGGGCAAGAGGAAACCCCTGTTATATTTTATAATCCATTCTCTTTCATGCAGATATGGGTCTTCTCCTCTCTTGAACCGGGTCCCCGCTTTTGTGAAACAAAAGTGGGGTGGTAGAAGGGGATCAAGGGGTGAGTTAAAACGTGCTGTTTATTCTCGATAAGCGTATAGATCATTATTAAAAACATATTACGGAGCGGAGTTGCGATTCAGATGTACCAGTCTTAACCAGAGGGCTGGCGGGCGAAGACTCACATAGGAACATCACTGTTACCACCTAACGACAATCCCATAGTCTACGGGCCGCGGAAAATATTATTGGATGCGAAATTGATCAGCATAAAATTGCTTCCTCGGAGAAATCACTAATGCCAACACCGGAATTATCCGTTATCATCCCCGTATACAACGAGGCGGAAAATATTGACCAAACTGTTGAGGAAATCACCAGCACTCTGGGAAATGATCCGGATCGCCTCGAAATTTTGTTCGTAGATGACGGTTCCACTGACGATACCCTTCACCGTGTACAGGCTGCCGCAGAACAATTCCCCGTGGTGCACTGGCTTTCTTTCGATGGTAATTATGGACAAGCCTCGGCATTCGACGCCGGATTGCACGCAGCGCACGGCCGTTTCCTGGCTACCATGGACGGCGATCTTCAGAACGACCCTTTGGACATTCCGGAGCTTATGCGACATTTCTATTCAGCAGACCTTGTATGCGGGTACCGGCGTCGCCGTAATGACAGTTTAGTGCGAAAAATTTCCAGCCGTATTGCCAACGGCGTCCGCAACTGGGCGACCGGCGACGATATCATCGATGTGGGCTGCTCACTCCGGATCATGCGACGGGAATGCGTAGAGCGTCTCACACTTTTCGAAGGTCTGCACCGTTTTTTCCCGACCCTGATAAAAATGGAGGGATTCCGCGTTGTCCAGGTTCCGGTGAACCATCGGCCCCGTATCCGTGGACACACGAAATACAACATCAGTAACCGTCTCTTTAAATCTTTGGCGGATCTCTTCGCGATTCTCTGGATGCAGCGACGCCGCCTCCGGTACCGTATAAGGGATCAGCATTAAATCCGAATAACCTCAAACCGTACCGCATACCCCGGCAACGGATACACATATGTTTTCTCGGGAGAAGTAAAACATGAATACATTCTGGCTCGCGTTCGGTTTGTTCGGTCAATTACTGTTCAGCGCGCGCTTTTTCTTACAGTGGCTGGCTTCGGAAAAAGCAAAAATGAGCGTCGTGCCGGTGGCTTTCTGGTGGTTGAGCATCTTTGGGGCTTTGGTGCTCCTCATCTACGCTATCTATCGCCAGGACCCCATTTTTATTCTGGGCCAGAGCGCCGGATTCTTGATTTATACCCGGAATCTCTATTTCACCCGGAAGCGTAAAAACACACCCGCTCCCATTTCCAACGAGTAAAGGAAATCCACCATGACCGTACCGGTATCGGAAAGGTGGAATACTCTGACCACATTATTTGGGCGAATACCACCCGGACTTCTCCTGTTCCTCTGGGGATTGGTGATTCTCCTGCCCTTTCTGGGACTTCGTCCCCTCTGGCTTCCGGATGAAGGTAGATACGCCGAGGTAGCCCGTGAAATGATCGTGAGCGGAGACTGGCTCTCTCCGCAGCTCAATTTTGCGCCCCATTTCACAAAACCACCGCTTACCTACTGGTTTACCGCTTTCTCCATGAAAATATTCGGTCAAAACGAGTT
>JBAYHX010000394.1:0-3285 GCA_041665965.1 Candidatus Latescibacterota bacterium | reverse complement strand
ATGAATATTCTTGAACCTGTAACCATCGGATTTGACCAGATTCGAACCCACAAGCTCCGGGCCACTCTCTCTATTCTGGGTATCCTTATCAGTGTGGGGAGTGTAACCGGAATCGTGTCGATGGGCGATGGTCTCCGTTCAACTGTTATGAAACAGTTCGAGCAGATGGGCGGTCCAAGCATTATATGGATCGATCCTCCCAACCAGTGGTACCGTAAAGGCAACAGATGGGTGAAACGGGAATGGGAGGATTACCTTACAAATCAGGATGTCGATCTTATCCGAAACGCTTCTCGGAATATAAAATTTGCAGTCCCCGTTATCCGGATGAATAATCCTGTCCAGTATCAAAAAGTAAGTTCGGACGCCCGGATCATTGCAACCACCGAACGCTATCAGGAGGTTGAGAATTTCTCGATTGAACGCGGGCGGTTCATTACCGGCGAGGATGTGGCAAATGCAGCAAAGGTGGCAGTTATTGGCCGTGAACTTGCCGGAGATCTTTACGGGAGCGATGACGCGATCGGGAAGGAGTTGAGAATCGGGGGAACGCGATATCAGGTGGTCGGAGTAGTTGATGTAAAAAGAGTTTTCAGTACCTCGAAGGAAAGGTACATGGCTGTTCCTATTACCACTTCTCAGAAGCGAATATACGGAAATGACAGGGTGAACCAGATCACGGTAATGACGGATTCGCCGGAAAATGCCGAAGAGGTGGCCAGGCAGATTCGTTATGTTATAAAGCGTAACCATGAACACGCCGATGATTTTCGGGTTAGAACGGGAGAGAACGAAATCAGCCAGTTCAACCGGGTAGTAACCATCATGAAAATGGTGGCCGGAGGCATCGCGGGCATCTCGCTTATTGTCGGCGGGATTGGCATCATGAACATCATGCTGGTTTCGGTTACCGAGCGCACGAGGGAAATTGGGATTCGTATGGCTGTCGGAGCAAAAAGACGCTCCATCCTCATGCAGTTTATTCTCGAAGCGATGGTGCTCTGCCTGTTCGGGGGCTTCCTTGGTATTGTCCTCGGCATTGGGATTGGCTCGGGAATATCTTTTTATGTCAAAAGTATAACTAAAATGCCTTTCGAGAGTATAGTGACTCCCGGTCTTATGACCTTTGCCATTCTCTATTCGGCGGGAATAGGACTATTTTTCGGTGTTTATCCGGCCTGGCGGGCGTCGAAGATGGACCCTGTCGAAGCGCTCCGGCATGAATAATGCGCTAGTTGCGGGAACTCTGTTGTATAACGCTCGTATATTTTATAAGACTTTCGAGAGATGTCATTATTTTAAAAGGTAACTCATTCATTTATTACAAGGTGCGCCGTGAATATATTCGAACCCCTTGCCATTGGTCTTGAACAGCTTCGGGCAAATAAATTAAGAAGCGTTCTGAGCCTGACCGGAATTCTCATCGCAGTTGGATCGGTTATCGGCATTCTGTCCCTGGGTGACGGGTTGAAAAATGCTATCGTAGGAGAGTTTGACAAGATCGGCGGAACAACGACTATATGGTCATGGGCGCCGCCCTCCTGGTACCGTGATAATCAGGGACGGTGGTTACAGCGGAACTGGGAAGAATATCTGACAAATAAGGATATCGAAGCGATCATTGCGGAAACCGACAAAGTCGAATTTGTCATTCCCAATATCGGTCTTGGCGGGCAGGACTGGAATCTCCGGTATCGCTCCGTTTCGGTAGACGGCAATATCACCTGCACCAATCCACTCTTCACACTGGCTGAAAACTGGGAGCTTGCAAAGGGACGGTTTCTGAACACCCTTGATCTCCTGAACAGCGCAAAAGTGTGTGTTATCGGAAGCAAGGTGGCGGAAGATCTTTTTGGGGTTGACGCCGATCCTCTCAACAGGGAAATTAAAATCGGCCAGACTCGATACACTGTCATCGGGGTGATGAAGTCGAAACAATTTTTCGATAATGATTACGATGGGCGCTCAATCATTCCGATTTCCACCGCCCAGAAAAGAATCATGGGTAACGACCGGCTGGGATGGATTCAGGTCAAGGTCAAGAACCCGGAAAATGTAAACGAAGTCGCCGATGCAATGAGGAGGGTATACAAGCGTCTTCACCAGCATGGGGAAGATTATGGAATCCAGACAGGCGAGGCAGCTCTTCAGGAAATCAACCGGATTATTCTTATTCTGAAAATTGTCGCGGGAAGTGTGGCGGGGATATCCCTTCTTGTCGGCGGAATCGGAATCATGAATATCATGCTCGTGTCGGTAACCGAAAGGACGCAGGAAATCGGTATTCGAAAAGCGATGGGAGCCACACGGTCTAATATCCTCTGGCAGTTTCTGGTGGAAGCGGTTGTACTCTGCATGTTTGGCGGTCTTTTGGGTGTTCTCCTCGGAGTAGCCCTCGGGACAGGGCTGGCGGCGTATATAAAAAGCATCAGCCACCTCTCTTTCGGCAGCGTCATATCGATAAACGCCATGTTCTTGTCTGTGGGTTTCTCGTTATTTGTAGGAATTGTATTTGGGGTTTATCCGGCATGGAATGCCTCACGGCTCGATCCAGTTGAGGCTTTGCGCAAGGAATAAATTAAAAAAGGTTTGAATAGCAATACATTTTGTAGAAACCGGAATAAGATAATATATTAAACCATAAACTTGTTTAAAGGATATTTTGCCTTAAAAGACGTAATGGTATATTCAAAATATCTTTAGGTATTTAAAAAATGGGCAAGGGGTTATCATGTTAATTGAGATGCAGGGAATTACAAAGGAATATGAGGTTGGAGGGGAACTTGTTCGCGCGTTGCGAAATATTGATCTGACCATTGAAAAAAATGAGTATGTGGCAATCATGGGGCCTTCCGGTTCAGGGAAATCAACGCTTATGAATATTATCGGATGTCTTGACACCCCTACAGCAGGCACGTATATCCTTAACGGGAAAAAGGTTTCGGAAATGACTGACGACGAACTCGCCGAAGCCCGTAATAAGGAGATAGGTTTTGTATTCCAGAATTTCAATCTGCTTTCCCGCTCCAACGCTCTTCATAATACTGAACTTCCGCTGATATATGCCGGAGTTTCAAAACATATCCGTGATGAAAAGGCAAAAAAAGCTCTCGAAGCTGTCGGTCTGGGCGCAAGAATGAATCACCGTCCCAATGAGCTTTCCGGCGGGCAGAGACAACGGGTAGCTCTTGCCCGTGCATTGGTGAATGACCCCTCGATTGTTCTAGCTGATGAGCCGACAGGGAATCTGGATTCAAAAACGGGCGAAGAAATTATGGAGATATT
>JBAYHX010000393.1:0-3288 GCA_041665965.1 Candidatus Latescibacterota bacterium | reverse complement strand
TCTTCTACTATTACCAAATCACAGTTCGTCCTAAAATTGATAGAGGATATGGTGAACAACGTCCTCGAAAATGACCTTTCCCTGATGGTAGATTTTCTCGTTAAAAACAAACATAAAATCAGCTGCGATGATTTAAAACAATTGAAGAAATTCATTGAAAAAGAAAAAATATAACCTGCGAAATGTTTTATTGAAATGAGTTTCCGCTAAAACTGTAAGGAAGTTCTAACTCTCCATAACCTTTTTCACCGCATTTACAATTTCACCGACACTCGGAACACAAGCCTGTTCGAGTGCTGCATTGTACGGTATTGGCGTGATTTTTCCGGATACCCGAAGAATCGGGGCTTTCAAGTAATCAAAAGCTTCCTCGGCGGCAAATGCAGCGATATCGGAAGCCACCGACCCTCTTTTAACCGCTTCATTCACTACCACCAGTCTGCCGGTTTTTTTTACCGAATCCAGAATGGCTTTCCGGTCAAGGGGGACTAAGGTGCGAAGGTCCAGAACATCGCAGGATATGCCCTCCCCGGCGAGAATTTCGGCTGCCTGCATGGATTTCAACGACATCAGGGAATAGCTGAGCACAGTGCAGTCTGCCCCCTCCCTTCGCAGGGCGGCTTCTCCGAGAGGTATGGTATACTCCCCCTCAGGTACTTCACCTTCTGTTTCGTAGAGAAGCTTATGCTCGATGAACACAACGGGGGAATCATCTCGAATGGCGGTTTTGAGCAGTCCTTTGGCATCATATGGAGTAGAGGGCATGACCACTTTCAATCCGGGAACATGGTAGAAGAAAGCTTCGAAAGACTGGCTGTGCTGAATGGAAAGTCCGTGATCGGCGCCTCCCTGTGTACGGAGCACCATCGGCACTTTTCCCTGCCCGCCGGTAATAAAAGGGTATTTGGCAGCCTGATTCACCATCATATCCATGGCGAGAGTTGAAAAATCGATTGACATGATTTCAACAATCGGCCGTTTCCCCTGAATGGCCGCTCCGACTGCCAGGCCGGTTATCGAAGCCTCGGCTATGGGTGTGTCGATAACACGTCCGGGACCGAATTCTTCAAGGAGACTGCGGGTAACCCCATATGACCCGCCTCGTGCAGCTATCCCCTGCCCGAGAATGAATACCCGCTCATCACGGCGCATCTCCTCACGGATCGCTTCATTAAGGGCTTCACGGTATAAAAGCTTTCTCGGCACACATGCTCCTTGTTTTTTTGGAATTACTCGTAGATTTGAATTTCTCTTAGAAATTCTTCAACCGACGGTTCCTGTGAATACTTGGCATATGCAACAGCGTTTTTCATATCGCGTTCTATTTCTCTATCGATTTCCTGAATTTCCGAAGTATCGATTCCGGCATCCTCGAGAGAACGGGCAATCAGGATCAGAGGATCACGTGATTTCCAAATCTCCAGTTCCTGAGGAGGCATATATGTTCCCTTATCACGGACATGGTGCCCGTATTGACGGTATGTTTTGGCCTCGATAAGTGAAGGCCCTTCACCATTACGGGCTTTTTCCGCCGCTTCCAGAACAGTCCTGCAGACTTCGACAGGGTCATTGCCAAAAATATTTTTCCCCGCAACCCCGTAACCGCCGCCACGCTCAGAAAGGTCAGTGCATGTCGAGGTTTCACGGACATGAGTGGTCGCGGCATAGCAATTGTTCTCCAGCATAAAAATTACCGGAAGCCGGTAGATAGCAGCCAGGTTGAGCGATTCTCCGAAAACCCCGTTGTTCGAGGCGCCGTCGCCAAAAAAACATACCGCGACACGGTCGGATTGTTCCAGTTTGATTCCCATTCCCACTCCGACTGCGAGCGGAATACCGCCACCCACGATGCCGTTCGCGCCGATATTTCCGGTGACCCGATCCGAAATATGCATCGAGCCTCCTCTCCCCATGGAGTAACCGGAAGCCTTTCCGAAAAGCTCCGCCATCATCCTTTTTATATCGGCGCCTTTGGCGATGCAGTGGCCATGCCCGCGATGAGTGGAAACAATGTAGTCATCACGCCGTAAAGCGGAACATGCGCCGACCGCAACAGCTTCCTCGCCAATGTAGGAGTGAAAGTATCCGCGGATCAAACCAAGCTTGTGCATCTCCATGCCGGTTTCCTCGAAACGTCGTATAAGCCGCATTTTCCGGTACATGGAGATCAGAAGCTCTTTATCGGGTAAAAACATCTTGTTTCCTGTCTGCGAACTCGTTAAGATTTGCATGTATATATCCGCTTATCCGGTTGATCACTCACCCCCTGAACCCCCTCTCTAACAAGTTAACGAGGGGGAAACCCCGATGGCTTTTCTCAATTCACTCGTTATGAGGCAAAGAGGTTTTTCCCCTTCTCCCGCCTGTGCCAAAGCCACCATTTTTGTAAAACAAAAGTGGGGCGGCAGGAGGGGATTATGGTATGAGTAAAAAACGCTGCGAATAAATAAACCTTTCAATCTGCTGTTTTAATCTTGATTAACATGTAGATAAAAAAAGCCAGAGGGATACAGAAGCGCTCAGAGGAAAAGTGATTCCACTCCCTGTCTCTGTGCCTTTGGCAGATACCTTATTTGGAATACCCTGATTTCGTGGCCAAAAATATAGCATTCATGATGTTTTGTCAATCGATAAGTCCATCGCTTAGTTTTTTTCGAACACCTTTCCAGGCTTTTGTCGAACCAATCCATCTATTTCGAGAAGGGTCAGTTCGTTCAGGATTTTCTGCACCGGTTCTCCGAGTTTTCCACAAAGAGCCTCGACCTGCAGCGGGCCGGATTCAAGCGTTTTTATGATCTTGCCGCCAAGTCCCGGGGGCAGCGGCTGTTTTACAATCGGTTTCCTGCTTTGTTTATCATACAGGTTCGACGGCAGCGAATGCCCAAGAATACTGATAATATTCTCGATGTTCGAAATCGGATGTGCGCCCCTGCCCAGAAGGCTGTTTGTTCCCCTGCTGGTTTCAGAATCTGCGTTGCCCGGTACAGTGAACAGGTGACGTTTGGCCTTGAGAGCAAGGTCAGCGGTGATAAGCGCTCCGCTTTTCCCCGGCGCTTCCACAACAACAGTTCCCAACGAAAGCCCCACGATTACTGCATTGCGTGCAGGAAAATTCCCCGGGCTGCATCTGGTTCCCATGAGAAAATGGCTCACAAGACAACCCGTTCTTGTAATATCTTCCGAAAGTCTTCGGTTTTCCGAAGGATAAATGATGTCCACTCCGCAACCGAAAACCGCTGCCGTTTTTCCATTTTCTTCCACTGCTGTACGATGCGCCGCGGTATCGAT
>JBAYHX010000392.1:0-3303 GCA_041665965.1 Candidatus Latescibacterota bacterium | reverse complement strand
CGGCGGAGACGTTCGCTCCCGCGGGTATCGTTATCCTTGAGAACTATCGGGGACAATGAATCCGGGGACAGCCCGCACCGCCCGAGAAGCTCACCGACCGTGAAGTCCGTCATCCCGCTTTCGCCGAGATCGTGGAGACAGGCATCCTTGTAGGATGCGAGCCAGTCTTCCATGAAAAAACGCCGTATGATCACAGAATCGCTCCCACAGGTAATCGGTTGAGCGTTTCATCGACTCTTTCCGCCAGAGGTCTCGGATCCGCTTCGCTCATCCATTCCCGCCATTCGGAGATACACCCGCAATTTTCATAGCCGAGATGTTCTCTGTCCCTGTGGATATTATACCCCCGCAGGAGACCGTCTATCAAACGATCCGTGCAGCGGGGACAACCACGGGGAATGATCTCCGGAAGCGGCATGTGAAGGAAAGGGCTGACATATGGTTTTATATCCGGAACCACGGCTTTCAGCACTTCATAGAGAGAATAGAGGGAAGGCAGCCTGAACAAGCCGTGATTGCAGAGAAGTTCCACAAGCGTATGCCGCTGGATTGTCATCGGTTCGATATGAATCTCGTCGGCCCCCAGGTCATGCGCGCAGCGAATGGAGCGGATCGAATCCTGAACCGATTCCGCCTCGGTGAGGAACGGAATTCCGAGGAGAATATAAAGCTGTATTTCCGCATGGGGCTTTGCTATCTCGACCGCACGGCGGATATCATCGAGGGAACAGCCTTTGTTGAGGCATAAATTCCGTATTTCGTCATCCGAGGTTTCAAGGCCGATGGCGATGGAGAGGCTTTTTCCGGAGCCGAGCGCGCTTGTGATATCGCCGATCAGTTTTTCGCTGACATACTCCGCCCTGGTTTCAAGAATTACTTTCCGTATGGAAGGAAAATCCCGAATTTCTCTGAGAATGCTTAAAAGCGCCTCATGAGGAAGCTCACGGGGATTGAGCACGGAACCCGAATTATAGAGAGATATGATGCCGATACGTCGAAGATCATAGAGCGACACCTCCTCCCGGAACTGGGCGAGGAATTCCTCAACGGTCGGCATTTCTCCACGGGTTGTACCTGCATAATGCCCGCACATGGCGCACCCGCCACCGCGGCTGACCCAGGAGCACCCCGGGCTCCGCAGGGTGATCACCAGACGGTCAACCGGGGAGCCGTCGATATAGCCTGTGCGGACATCGGAAGACGCCGCACGGTCGTGTACAAATTGGGAAAAAGGTGTAGAAATTCGGAGAGAATCTATAATCTCCGCAATAGACCTCTGATCAGTTTTTACAGGATTATTCATCATGAACCAGGGGAGGTATCTCAGTAGGTTATCAGAGAAAGGACATTCCTGTCCCGAAGTTTTTCACGGCCGTTGAGAAAACCGAGTTCCACCACGAAAAATACCCCGACAACCTTCGCTCCGGTTTTTTCCACAAGTCGTATGGCGGCCTCCATTGTTCCGCCTGTCGCGAGGAGATCGTCGACGAGAATCACCCGGTCGCCCGCACAAAGCGCATCCTTGTGCATTTCCAGCGAATCGGAACCGTATTCGAGAAGGTAGTTTTCCCTGATGGTTTCGTAGGGGAGCTTGCCCGGCTTTCGTACCGGTGTAAAGCCTATTCCCAGACGGTAAGCTACTGCGGCGCTGAATAAGAATCCCCGGGCTTCTATGCCGACCACTTTGGTGGGATGAAGATCCTGAGCTTCTTTCGCAAAGCATTCGACCGTTTCCCTGAACGCTTCGGGACTATTCAATAAAGGGGTAATATCATAAAACAGGATTCCCGGTTTCGGGAAATCAGGTATATCGCGGATAAACGATTTAAGATCCATTATCTCTCCATTTCAAAATTCAATACTGAAGCCTGAGTATTTGTTTGTCGGCTCGACCTTTTCACTCTCAATATCCGAAACATGGCCAAACAGGGGGCCATCTTTCAAAGCAGCCGTAAAATCATCCATATATTCTTTCTGACCTTCTGCATGAATCTCGACAGAACCGTCCGAACGATTTCGCACCCATCCTTTGATACCATAACGGGAGGCTTTATCCTTCACAAAATAACGGAATCCCACTCCCTGTACCCTTCCATGGGCGATCAAATGTACCGCATGGGTCAAAGTCTGAACCATAATTTCTCCACAACGGATTAAAGTCAGATGGCACCTATAAAAAACGAAAACCGGCGATTTTTAGCAAGTTGTTTTTCGCGTTTCAAATAACGTATATTATATTGATATAAAACAGTGAGATTTTCAAACTTTGAGAATATCGCAGTTTAAAAGGTTTCTGAAACAATATCAAGCCACATTGATGACTGAATCGACCATGCCTTATAAAATATCTTCCGGAGACCTTCACAGAAAATCCCCCTGGATTTTTCTCATCAGTCTTGCCATTGCCTTGACAGTGACTGTGCCTCTGCTCTTTTATCCTATCCCACATCATGAAAATGGGAAAAAGGTAATTTCTCCTCCCCCGGTTATTATCATGCTTCAGAACATCGCGGAAACCCGTCAGGTGATTCGTACCCCCGCGCCAAAGAACACCTTTATACCCAACGCACAACCCATCCCGTCCGACAAGGTCACTGCTCCGGAGGCTGTCACAATCCCAGACACGAAGCTTGATATGTCAGCCGTTCCCCAGGCGCCCAGCGCCCTTCTTGTTCCGGAAAAAGGAGACGGCTTTAAAAAAGAGGACATAATTCAGGAGAAAATAATCATTAAAGAATTTGTGCCCCCGAAACGAATACAAACAATCGTTCCGGAATATCCTGAAATGGCTTCAAGAGCAGGAATCGAGGGTACAGTATATCTTAAATTGCTTGTGAACAGCAAAGGGGGCGTTGATTCTGTTGAAGTTCAGCGAGGCCCGAAGATTTTTCATAAATCGGCTATAGAGGCGGCGAAAGCAACCAGATTTACTCCTGCAATAAAAAATGATACCGCAGTGGCATGGTGGGTATTTCTTCCCTTTCGTTTTGTGATAGAAAACAAGGATAAATAGACAGTGCGGGAATTATACCGCCCTTTATAGTTACCTGTTCTTCGGGAACATGCGCACCTGAAATTCCTCAAGATATTTATAAATCCAGTTCATGCCACATATGTGCCATCACTTTTTCGGCCATTCGTGGTCAAATCATCAGAAGCGATGCTGCCGTCCAGAATATGTACGATTCGGTTGGCGTGTTCGGCGATATACAATTCATGGGTGACTAATATTATCGTGTTCCCGTTTTGATGCAGCTTCTTGAATATCTCCATAATTTCTTCGCCCGTTTTTGAATCCAGATT
>JBAYHX010000391.1:0-3321 GCA_041665965.1 Candidatus Latescibacterota bacterium | reverse complement strand
TCCCTTGCACCCATTTATGGGGGAAAGAGATTGAGGGAAAGGGGGGTTGAGTAGGTTTGCTGAGTCAACTAGATAAGCGATTAACGTTTAAAGCCTTGATTTTTCAGGAGGGGGTGTTGCCGTTTTAAATGGGTTTTGGATGCGGTATAAATTAATGATATAGTGAGGTTTTTATGATTTCATGATATAGCTTCCGCAAATGCCGGTCATCTGCATTACAATCCGCTTATGTTCGTATAAATGAGCAATAAATAATCCACCCCCTTATCGAGAGTGGATTCTTTTCTCTAATGTAATCTGCTGTATGATATTTTAAAAAGCGAAAAAAATACACATCCTGTTCACCTGACTTTCACCCGGCTAAAATAATGTCATGATTGATATATAATATACCTATAATCATTCTATGACATTTATCCCCTCATGGGAGAGTGTAGCTTTCGGTAAAAAATAATCGTCGCTGTTTCCAACAAGACGATATACAACCGCACCCACTATTCCGCCCGCAATCGGGGCGATCCAGAATAGCCAGAGCTGTGCGACTGCCCAGCCCCCGACATAAAGCGCAACACCGGTGCTTCGTGCCGGATTAACCGACGTATTTGTGACCGGGATACTGATAAGGTGAATTAAAGTCAGTCCCAGCCCGATTGCGATTGGAGCGAAGCCTGCCGGAGCGCGTTTTGAAGCCGCACCCATAATGATGATCAGAAACATCATGGTCATGACACTTTCGGTCACCAGCGCCGAAAGAAGAGAGTATCCGCCGGGTGAATGGTAGCCGTAACCATTTGCGGCAAATCCGGCAGAAACATCGAAGCCCGCTTTGCCATCCAGCATTCTCGCCCGGACTAAAAACCGGCGGGAACCTTCCCCTTCCCTCCCAATCCTGAAGATTGTCCCGAAACCGAAAGAGAACCGGCAGCAACGAAAAGAGCCGCCATACATGCTATCACGATCGATTTCTCATACAAACTCATTTGACGAACAGTCCTCCGGTAAACTATTTTCTCGTAATAACCCAAAGGGTAAATAAATCAATTCAGCTTATCGAGTTGACTCAGCAAAGTGTGTTTATATTCAGTAAAGACAACCCCCTTCTGGCCTTTCAGGCCACCTTCCCCCCTTGCGGGGGGCAGGAACAGCATGTGGCGACTCAACTTCCCTTGCACCCAGTTATGGGGGAAAGGGATCGAGGGAAAGGGGGGTTGAGTAGGTTTGCTGAGTCAACCAGATAAGCGATAAAATTAATTCAGTTTGCCTTCCTCGGCGGCTTTTTTCATAGCTTCGTTGGCCATGACCGCAATTTCAACCCTGCGATTTGCTTGTTTGCCATCAGCGGTACTATTTTCTGCCACCGGTTGGGTTTCGCCGTAACCGATTGTCTGCAAACGCATATTGGACACTCCGAGGTTTTTCAGGTAATCCGCCACCGACTGAGCCCGGCGCTCGGAAAGCTTCTGGTTGTAATCCTCGGCGCCATCCGAATCGGTGTGTCCTGCAATAATGATGTCAGTATCGGGGTACTTTTTGAGCACATCCGCTATCTGCTGGATATTCTGTTTGGCCTGGGATTGAAGGGCGGACTGATTAGTCTGGAAAAGAATCCCTGATTCCATGGTAAGCTGAATACCTTCTCCAACACGTTCCACTTTGGCACCTTCCACTTTCTTCAACTCCTCGGCCTGTTTGTCCATATTCCGCCCGATAAGCACTCCGGCGGTGCCGCCTACTGCAGCTCCGATGATAGCTCCGGTTGTCTTGTTCCCGGTTTGGTGACCGATGATGGCACCGATGGCGCCACCCAATCCCGCGCCAATGGCGCCGCCTTTCACTTTGTTATTTGCCGCGCAACCAGGCAGCATGATAATTACGGATGCAACAAGAGCAGCTGTCAGTCCAAATTTTCCCGATTTCATTTTTTTCCCCTTTTTTAAATGTGATGAGAATTAATAGTTTACTGCTTCTTTATTTAGTTTTTTTATAATACTTTAACGCGCCTGGAAGCTCTTTTCTTATTTTGGCAATGCGTGTTTCATCCGAAGGATGTGTACTCATGAACTCCGGAATTGACTGCCCCTGGCTCTGTTGCGCCATGCGGCTCCAGAAGGTCAACGCCTGGTTCGGATCATATCCGGCCATTGCCATTAAAATTAATCCAAGATGATCCGCTTCATTTTCCTGCAAACGGCTGAAAGGAAGAAGCGCTCCATACTGGACGCCTACGCCAAAAACACTCATCCATAGTTGTTTCGTCTCCGCGGGTTTATTCAAAAGCACTTCAGAAAGAGCAACGCTGCCGAACTGAGCAATCAACTGCTGGCTCATCCGCTCCTCCCCATGACCGGCAATAGCATGGCCGATCTCGTGCGCCACAACAACAGCAAGCCCAACGTCATTGACGGTGACCGGCAGAATGCCTGTATACACAACAACCTTACCACCCGGCATGCACCACGCATTGATTTCCTTGCTATCGATAAGGTTAAACTCCCAGTTGTATCCGTTCAATGAGAGGTTTTGCTGACGATAATATACCTCAACTGCATTCTGAATATTTCTGCCAACGGTTTTCACCATCACCGTCCGTTTATCACTTGTTGAGACGACTTTATTGCTTTTCATAAAGTCGTTATACTGTGTTAGGCTCAACGCCATCATTTCAGAACTGGGAATAAGACTTATTTGCCGTCTTCCTGTGATAGGAACAACGCTGCATGATTCGAACAGTATACCCGCGATAAAAATTCCCACAATGATAGTAAGGCAAATCCGCCGATTCATATCCATAATGTAGTTTCTCCTAACCAACAAAATAGTTGTTATTATCTCCTTAAAAAAGTGAGTTTAGTCACATCTGACAAGCTTTTCTTCCACTAAATATAAATTAATGATTTAACCAAAATCACTGTTTAAACACACTAAAATCCGCTCCCTCGAAAAATACTGATTTTTCAGGGGTTTTCATTGCAAATTTTCATCAGTTGTCGAGGGAATGTATTTATTTGATATGTCTATAAAATTAAATATAGTTATTTGCAAAAAGCAAGACTTTTTATTGAAAAGGCAAACTCGACAAAACATATCCTCACAAATACAGCTCGGCCAAATTTGCCGATTATAGAGCCAATTGCAAAAGTCGTTTTATTATTGAAATCTTACTTAAGCCCCCTAACCCTCTGTCCCTTTCCGCGTTGCGGGAACTTCGTTTACCCCCATTCCGGGGGCAAGGGAAGTCGATGCTTCACAGTCTTTGCTGCTTCGCAGGCACGATAAAGATGTGTCCTGCCCTCATCTGGGGGAAGGATGTCCGTAGGACAG
>JBAYHX010000390.1:0-3330 GCA_041665965.1 Candidatus Latescibacterota bacterium | reverse complement strand
TAAACGGGGTGATGAATTAAGACAAAATATTCCAGCACCTTTCATAGGGTAACTTGGGTAGACCTCGCCACTTTCGAAATATCCATTTGTAATGACAAATCCCTCAAGCACTGTTGTTGAATCTTCACCACTTGAAAATTCCACAACCCGGCCATTTTTATTTGCGTCTATAATAGTTTTTTCAACATAGGATGTATCACCCGTTGTAATATAATAAGACCCGACAACAATGTTCTTCTTCCCTTTGAAATTGATATTCTCATGGTACGTTCCCGGCGCGACCAGCACAGTGTCCCCCGCCGCAGCGGCATCGATCCCCTCTTGTATTGAGGGATATAACTCCGGCACATGAAGCGTTGTCGTTTCCGGTCCTAAAATTGTGAATTTCTCGTTGCTCACATCATTCACTGTTGGATCAGAGGCATTACTGATTCTTATTAGACAATGTGCTGTGGGGGAATTGGGCACCAGCCACGTGTAACTGCCCGTCGTAACTGATGTGCTATCTGTTATCGTTGTCCAATTTATTCCGCTGTCGGTTGTATATTCAAGTTTAATATTTATTATATCACCAACAAAAGTCCAGGTAATATTGCGATTTCTCCCGGCAATTAAATTTTCCCCGCCATTGGGAGATGAAATGGTAATATGCGGCTTCTCAATGGTGAACACGTTATTACTTGCATCATTAATAGATGACATAAAAGTGTCGCTTATTCTTACGAGGCATTGTGCTGAAGGTATATTTGGTACCTTCCATGTAAAACTTCCCGTTGCTGCCGGGGTGCTCTCCGTTATTATTGTCCAATTCATCCCGTTGTCGGTTGTGTATTCAAGTTTGACATTAGTTGTTCCTATAGATGTCCATAAAATATTGTAATTTTCCCCGGCAATCCAACTTTCCTCTCCGTTAGGAGATGTAACAATAACATGTGACACATCAATAGTGAACAAATCGTTGCTCACATCTTTCACTGTTGCATCAGAGGCGTCGCTTATTCTTACGAGGCATTGCGCTGAAAATATATTCGGTATCTTCCAAGTATAACTTCCCGTTGCTGCCGGGGTGCTTTCCGTTATCGTTGTCCAATTCATCCCGTTGTCAGTGGTGTATTCAATTTTAACATTATTTATATTAAGAGATTCCCAAGAAATAGTATGACTTTCACCGGCAATCCAATATTGTCCTCCATCAGGAGATGAAACTCTAACAACATGTTCTCCTTCAGGCGCAAAGGCATACAGATAATGATCGTCAGACCCGATGTACACTGTCCCATCTGCGCCGATTGCCGGTGAAGAAAGTTCAATACCTTTTGTAGTCAGATATTTCCATTTCAATGTACCGTCGGACTTTATTGCATAGAGATATTTGTCCCAGGACCCTATGTATACTGTACCGTCTGATCCAATAGCCGGTGAGGAATCAACGCCTCCGTTTGTCTTATATTTCCATCTCAATGTACCGTCGGACTTTATTGCATAGAGATAATAATCTAAAGATCCCACATACACTGTACCATCTGGTCCAATAGCCGGTGAGGATCTAATTCCAGCGCCTGTAGGATATTTCCACTTCAATGTTCCGTCTGATTTTATTGCACAGATATAATAGCCATTATTTCCCACATACACTGTCCCGTCTATTCCTATTGCTGGTGAGGAATTGACAATTTCATCGCTTGTTTGATATTTCCATTTCAATGTCCCGTCTGACTTGATAGCATAAAGATATTTATCACTAGATCCGACATAGACTGTCCCGTCTGCACCTATTGCCGGTGAGGAATAAATATAACTTCCGGTAAGATATTTCCATTTTAAAATTCCGTCAGACTTTAATGCATAGAGATATTTATCACTAGATCCGACATAGACTGTCCCGTCTGCACCTATTGCCGGTGAGGAATAAATATAATTTCCGGTAAGATATTTCCATTTTAAAGTTCCGTCAGACTTCAATGCATAGAGATATTTATCACTAGATCCGACATAGACTGTCCCGTCTGCACCTATTGCCGGTGTTGAATAAACAAAATTTCCTGTCTGATATCTCCATTTCAATGTCCCATCGTAATTTATCGCATAGAGATAATTATCATTTGACCCTATATATACTGTTCCGTCTGTATTGATAGCCGGTGAGGATAAAATAGCCCAGTCTGTTTGATATTTCCACTTAACAACGTTAGACGCAGAATAGAGAGATGTGCCTCTTCCTGTATGCTGAAGGTTCTGCCCTCGCATAGGCCAGGGAGAATCCGCAAGCTGTGCGAACAAAGTACCGTTGAAGGAAAGGAGTAAAAGTATTGAAAATTCAATAGTTTTAATAAAACAACTTTTAATCATGTTGAACTCCTGATTTCCAGACTTCAACTATAGTTATGCTTTTTTCAAGTGATTTCTGGGATATTTATTTTTTATACGTTTTTATACGTAGAAATATATAAACATAATATAACCAAATGCAAGAATATACTCATAAAAATGTTATTTTATGCAATTTTCTTATCTTTTTTTCTTACGTCTGACCAGTTCCTGTCTACCTGTTTCTTTTTTCTATCGTGTTTTAACCTCTATTATGCAACCCTTTGTCACAATAACCGGACTTTTCAATGTAATAACCGCAGAGCCATCGGAGCTTTTTAATGTTGCGGGAACTGTCTTGCCTTCCAGTTTCACTATAGCCTGTTTCATCTCGGAATTCCCCTGCGAAAGTGTTATCGTTCCCAATACCATTGTGCCCTGAGCGAGTGAAATCTTAGCATGAAGGCCGCGGGCGGTCTTTTTCTGGCTGAAAGTGCCCCAGCCATTTCCTGTTGACCAGAAAGTTTTGAAATTATCCGCTTTTATTCGGGGAGCGAAAGCCAATGACTTTTCCACAGCGCTGTACTGAAAGCCGGTCAATGCCGGGAGCACCGACCACGCGGACATCGCACGGGAGTAGTGGTGGCCGCATTCAGGCTCGTTCCATGGATTCCGCCGTTCACCGTCGAACCGAAATCGTGTGCTTTCCACTACTTTCAGCCCTTCTGCGACCAGTCCCTCATATATCATGAGAGCGGCAGCCATATATTCCTCGCCTGTCCAGACCTCGCTGAAATAGGGGAATGGTACCTTCGGACGGTCTCCTTTCGGCCAGCTGCACATGACCAGTGCGGCTTCATCGTTGATTACATAGGTGCGGAGAACATTGAAATGATCATATACATTTTCTTTGAAATTGTATTTGAAAACCGACTCTATCGATTTCTTTATGTTTTCCGGGTTTGCAAGGTATCCGATCCCGACAATGTGCGCCATATACTGGCCGATCATCTGGTCGATAAG
>JBAYHX010000389.1:0-3339 GCA_041665965.1 Candidatus Latescibacterota bacterium | reverse complement strand
CGTCGGTGTAGATGCCCCAGCCGCCGTAACCCCAGCTCTCGATGTTATGAATGAGGTTATTACGCACAACGGTTCCCGGGGCGATGCCGAGCATATACACCCCGCCCATGTCCGAGAGCATTCCCTGCCCGACATGGTGGATATGGTTGTATTCCATGACATTGTCGCGGCTTACGCTCCGGGTGTATCCCCAGTTCCAGCCGATTGAAATCCCGGTGTAGTAGAGATGGTCTATTTCGTTGTGGATGACCTGATTTGCATTCGTGTGGCCGAGCCAGACACCCACCGCCGCGGGAAACACTTCCCCAAGGTGGTGGATATGATTATCGCTGATGACGGTTCCCCCTGTGTGAAGGAGAGGCGATGTATCGGGGGTTCCTCCGCCGACCCGGATGCCTCCAGCGCCGATAAAGGCAATTTCGCTGCCGGTCACACGGTTGTCCGTACAGCCCTCGGCAAACTGCAGAGCATAGGTACCCAGATTTTTAAATGTACAGCCATCGAACGCACAGTTCCGCATCCCCCTGGCAATGATTGCGCCGGGAACGGTGTTCGCGGCCTGAAGGTCTCCGGCGTCATTTGTGGGAAGATCGAAGTTCGCATGCATGAATGTTATCCCGCGAAAAGTGATATGCTCCACCGGACGGAGTTTTTCCGGTTCTCCCCTGAAATCGACAAGCTGTGTAGTATACGGCGCGATAACCTCCGCGGTGCGCATATCCTCGCCGGGTTTGGGGAAATAGGTCAGGATGCCGGTTGTGCGGTCGAGATACCATTCGCCGGGAGAATCGAGACCCTCATAGACATTTTCCACAATGTACCGGGCGCCCTCGGGTTTGAAATCATCGGTGAGCCGCCGTGAACTCTTCCGTGCGAAAGTCACCATATTGTTCGAGGGATCGACCGATTTGACCGGAAGATGGACATCAACCCAGTAGTGATAAACGATGATTTCGATATCGTTCAGATTTTTCCAGTTTGGATCGATGTCTCCGTGGCGGTAGACAAATCGCTGCGCCGGAGTCGCGTAGTTCACCTCGACACCGCCGTCCGGAGTGCCCGCAATTCGCAGGAATCCCTCATTCGGAATCCGTGCGCGCTGGCGGGATTCGCCGTTCACATAAAGCTGACGGAATTTCCACAAACCCTCACGAACACCGGGAACCTCGGCGGTCCAGCGTCCGTTCTCCGACTGTTTCCACCCTGTGATGAGCTTTCCGCCGCTTATAACGGGCTTTTCTGCCTTATACGCCGCCCAGATAACAGTCGCCTGTTCCGTTCCCGAATCCTCCGGGGTAAAAACGAGAGATTCCGTTGTTTCATACCGTCCTCCGAGGAGGTATACCGTTACCGGAACAATGACTTTCTTCTGAGCCTTTAAATCCCGCACTGCCTGCTGGGCCCGCTTGATACTCTTGAAAGGGCCGTTTGGGGCTGTAACCTGCGCGGATTTCCCGCTAAAGGAGTCATTTCCCCCCGGCGAAACATAGAAAACGATTCCCGGCGCTCCCGCAGCGTATACAAGATCAGCCATACTGAAAAGAATGAATCCGCAAACCAGCAGTACTCCAGCTAAACGACTCATCTGTTCCTCCTCTCGGTTCATTTTTATTTTTTAAACAAAATCGCTCAAATACACGTTATATTGTGAATATTAAATGCTGAAAATTAATACATTTTTCGGTGTAAAAGAAAGTTCATTTTCACATGATTTACAACTTGTTCGTTCTTATCTATAACTTTCTACTGGAATAGTGAAGCAGTTGATTGGTCATAAAATATTTATCGGTAAACTTCCATGAAACTCAGTATTCAGGCTCTTTCAATAGTCCTTTGTTTATCCTTTACATTCGACATTGCATGGATAACCGGTGCAATCGGTGATACGGAAGGTCAGCCTTTTCATCCGGATAATCCAACTGGCCCGGTGTCCTTTGTCGGCGAAAAGATATCACTTACCATTACCCCAAAAAGAGTATCCGTCACAGGACGATATTTCATGCATTCGAATCAGCCGGGAAAACATACAATTCCCCTTGCCTACCCGTTCCCTTTGGGCGCGGCATCGGATTATCCCGACACTATCAGAGTGTATCGGGAAGAAAACGGCATCCCGGTTATTTTCGAAGAGAACCGGAAACAGGGGGATATCTTTTTCAGCATCGAGGCTGAGGGGGATTTCGAATTCACCGCATACTATTCCCAAAAGCTCAGGAAGCACGAGGCGACCTATATTCTGACCACCACAAAAGAATGGGGCGCGCCGCTAAAATCAGCGGATTTTTACATAACAATGCCGAACAGCATGATACCGATATTCTGGTCCTTTACGCCAGACAGCAAAAAGCGGAGCAAGGGCTTTACTACCTATAGCATCCACCGGACAGACTTTCTCCCTCTCAGAGACCTGACCGTCCGTTGGAAAATTCAGAAAGCGAAGTAACGGGATGAGTAAAATAATTTATGCCATGATGATTGCGGTTTCCGCGATGATTTTCAGTTTCTCTTCCGTCGCTGCCAATCCTGTTGCGCCGGGGGGTATTACAGAGTTTTCCGTTGATCCGGATTTTATCGAGATTCACCTCCAGTACTGGTCAAGCAGAGAGTTTCAGAAACCTTTCATAGTGGATGGAAAGATTGTAACGGTGGATCCGAATTATGATCCATTTCTTGGCGGAGAATATGTAGTGTACGACAGCACGAACACTTCGGGCTTCGATCTGAAGCCTGAAGGAGGATTCATAAAAATTCCGGGTGTCGGTGACACCCTACGATATGGTCCCGGTCAATTATGCCCCTCTCCTCCACCCGGGGAAAGCGTGACAACAAACGGGGAATATCCTTATAAACTATACCCTTATCTTTGGAATATTGATCCAACACCGACACCGCGCGCCCTTAACGATGCACCGGACCCCCGATACGGCAGCGGGACGGTTTTCATAAATGAGGTTTTTCCAGGAGATGAAAGTAATTCTGCGTTTATAGAACTATACAATAATGCGGATTCCGGGGTAAATATCGGCGGGTTTTCGTTGATAAATTGCTTAAGGTATAAGATTCCGGCAGAGACTATGATTCCGGGACATGGCTTTTTTGTGCTTAATAAGAAGGATTTCCCCGAAGGATTCGCTTTATCAGTTTCAGGTGGAACTATATTTCTCCAAAATAGCAACTTCGAGTTAATCGATCAGATGGGATGGCCGGGAGGATTGGAAACGGGGATTTCTTTGAACCGTATTCCCGACGGTTTCGCCTCGGTGTTTCAAGGTTATACATACGCCAATTCCATAGATTTCCGCGAAGGGAACGCTTCCCCTGGTCAACCAAACACAGGAT
>JBAYHX010000388.1:0-3345 GCA_041665965.1 Candidatus Latescibacterota bacterium | reverse complement strand
GATATCGATCAATTTTTCCACCGCAGCCGCACGGGCCCCTTTGGTTTTCGCGTTCATGTAGACTTTGTGCGCTTTTTTGAATGCCTCGAACCCGCCGGCGGCTTTGTAAGATTTGTAGAAATCGCCGTCATCCCAGTATTTGAAGCCCATGTTCGCATGTTTGAGATACGTTTTTTCGATTGCCTGATGAAAATCGGGATTGAAATCTTTCATCAGGTCTCTGCGCCAGACATCGAGGGTCGACCAGGCGTCGCAGATGTGGCCGTAGCCGCGCGGCATGATTCCCTGGTTGTTTTTCAAAGTGAGCGTCGTGTGACCCACCTTGTGGGTGTGCGCATGGGCGATATTGATGTAGGTGGAATTCTTCTCGAAAACCGGGCGGATAGTGGGGAATTCACGGGTGACCAGGCCTTCACGGTTCTCGTGCCACTGAAGCTCCGATTTCCGGTAATCCTTGAAATACTGGAGATGGGCTTCGATGAGAGGAAGCTTGTGGGAGTTGAGAAGGTCCTGAAGTCCGCTTTCGACAACCTGCTGGTGACGGAGTCCTCCCCGCGCAGTGATTGCGGCGTTGGAATTTCCCAGATCGTGGAGACGGTCGGTCATTCCCACGATGAAATAGGGATGCACCATTCCGGTATGATTGAACGCAGCGGTATTTGTCTTGCTGAAACCTCCAACCAGGTTGGGATTGATGATTGTCTTTCCCCTGCTGCCGGTTCCCTTGCGGAAGACAAGCTCGGTTACACGGTTGCCGAGATGCTCGAGCTGTTCGGGGCATTGTTTCCATTCGCCTTTTTCGTTCTTTTCGGTTTTTATCCCTGCTTTGATAATGAAAACCGCTTTCGGATTATCGAGAATCTCCTCGCGAAGAACCGGGGGAATGTTTGTGGCCTCACCTTTTTTCAAAATTTTGAGCGCATCGTCTATTCGGAGACCCATACTGGTCAAAGGCTGGTCGGGTTCATAACTGACATCCCTCCCACGGATAAAAACCGCCCCGAATGTATTGGCTGTCATCGCCGCTCCAAGAGCGGATAAAAGAAAAGTGCGCCGTTTCATTGTCCTGTCCTTTATTTCAGGGTTTTTGAAGCTATAATTTCTTATATAATCACTCATAGATGGTTACAAGAAAAAACTTTATGATAAAAGTATAAAAGATTTTACGCCGGAAATCCAGAAGAGATTGAGAAACGGAAAAAGGTTGCTTTTAAAGAGCAGCCCCCTAAATCCCCCAGAGGGGGACTTCCAGCGGATAAGGAAAAAACATATTGGTTGAAAAATAGAAATCATATTTTTATGCATTACTTTACAATCTTTTTAATCCCCCATTGGGGGATATAGGGGGCTGTAGTTTAAACAATCATAAAAACATAATTCCACTTATGTGAATTATCCTGTCTATATGGAAAAATACTCAGAGACAGGTTAATCCAGTGTTTTTTACTCGTGATTTCCGGCAATCGGGCCTTCCTCCCATCATCCTTTAGCGTGTACAAACAAATTTTGAACTTGATTGTAAAGCTGTAAAACGTTATGTTATAATGTTAATTTTCTTGTCGCTAAACATAAAAAAGAAGGAGACCAATGAAAGCATTTAACAAAACGACCAGCAGCATGCCATCTTCGGGCATAAGAAAAATTATGGGCTTAAGCCAGGACATACAGGGATGCATCCACCTCGAGGTGGGGCAGCCCGATTTCAAAACACCCGAACACGTTCTTGAAGCGGCCGCAAAGGCAGCGATGGACGGTTTCACCCGGTATACCCCAAGCGCCGGCATTCCGGAGCTCCGTGCAGCAATCGCGAAGAAAGTGAATGAAAAAAACGGCATTCCCATCGGTCCGCAGAATGTAGTAGTATCGCCCGGAGCGGTGTGCAGTATTTTTACCACCCTTCTGGCGCTGGTCGAGCCGGGAGATGAGGTGCTCATTCCCGATCCGGGCTGGCCGAATTACATGATGCAGATGGGCTGCCTTTCGGCAACCGGGGTACGGTATCCCCTCGATTCCAAACGCGGTTTCCAGATAGATTTCGATGCTCTTGAAAAACTGGTTACTCCGAAAACCAAGGTCCTGTTGATCAACACCCCGGCCAACCCTACCGGCGCAGTGTTCCCGGCGGAAGATGTACGAAAGATCGTAGAATTTGCCAATGCTCACGATATCTTCGTTATTTCCGATGAAGTCTACGAAGAAATTCTATTCGACGGGAAGCACACTTCCACCGGCGTCTATGACACCGAAGGCCGTGTGGCGACTATATTCGGATTCTCCAAAACCTACGCAGTGACCGGCCTCCGTGTCGGCTATACCGTTGCCCATAATGAAAAGATGGTACAGCTTATCACCAAACTTCAGGAGCCGGTCATTTCGTGCGCCAGCGGTATCTCGCAGAAAGCCTGTCTCGCCGCCATTCAGGGCCCGCAGGAACCGTTCACCGATATGGTCAAAATATACAAGCAGCGCCGCAACAAGGTTGTCGAAATCCTTCGTAATAAAGGGCTGTACAGCTACACCCCCAGCGGGGCATTTTACATTCTCATCGACATATCGAAGACCGGGATGAATTCCACCGATTTCGCAGTCGATCTTCTCAAGAAGACCAAAGTAGCGGTCGCCCCCGGTGAAACGTTCGGAAGCACGGTAGATTCGTTCGTACGCATTTGTTACGCAACCGATACCGATCAGCTCATAGAAGGTATGAACATTCTCTGCGACAGGATAAATGGATAATAAAGAAGGCGCAAAGGAAGAAAAGACACAGAGACATAAAGAGCAAAGATAAAGTTTAATCTACAATGTACCATAAAGAGGGGGTCTGAAAAAGGCCCCTTTTTTTTACTATCTAAAATATGAGCCTTTTGCAAAAGTCGTTTTCGAAACGAAAAAATGATAAGTTTTATTACTTCAGCCCCCTAACCCTCAATCCCTTTCCCCCAAAGGGGGCAAGGGACGTTGTTGCTCAACAGTGTTTTCCTGCCCCCTCCGGGGGAAGGATGTCCGGAGGACAGAAAAGGGGCTGCCTTCAAAAAAAGACTTTTGCAAAAGGCTCATATAATAGTGATTTTAACACCCTGCCGGAATGTTGGCTCTCATTCCCGCTTATGCCCATAAAAAAAACCCGGGGGATTTCTCTCCCGGGTTTTTTAATGCTGTGTAAAGCAACATTACTTGAGCAGTGTCATCTTCATGGTTTTCGAATAATTATCGGATTTAACCGTGTAGAAATAGACACCGGCAGAGCGATTCGAAGCATTCCATGTAACCGAATGGGACCCGGCGCTCATGGTTGTATTGACCAGAGTATCAACTTTCTGTCCGGAAATGTTGAAAACATCTACG
>JBAYHX010000387.1:0-3347 GCA_041665965.1 Candidatus Latescibacterota bacterium | reverse complement strand
TTTCTATTAACGTTTGAAAAGAGAATGTAGTACTTTGATAGTATATCATTTGCAAAGGAATAGAGGCATATAAGGCAAAACGACTGTTTTCGGAAATATGTTATAAATCGGTTCTTTTACCGTTCCTTTTTCCTGGTAATGTTAATAGAAAATGGTGCAAAGGTTATTATTAGATTTTTCAATTGACAGAGCATAATTAGAGCGCTATACTTATCCATCTTTCCTTTGTCTCAATGCGTTTAACTGTTTTGAACAAGGAGGTATTATGAAGAGGTTGAGCTTTCTGCTTTTGTTCGCTTTAAGCTGTTCCGCAGGAAGTGTGTACGGTTCCGGGCTCGCCATTCCGGAACAGGGCGCCGCGGCTATGGGTCTTTCGGCTGCGATGACCGCCCGTTCAGAAGATTTAAGCTCCATTTTCTACAATCCCGCCGGTCTGGATTATGTCCAGGGTACGGAAGTATTTTTGGGATTAACTCCGGTTATTCCATCACACAAATTTGAAAGCGCCGGAGTATCGGTTGAGAATGTAAAGAAAACATTTTTCCCTCCTCAATTGTATTTTGCCCATCGGTATAATTCCAGAACGGTATTCGGAATGGGTGTGTACGCTCCATTCGGACTGGGAACTGATTGGGGTAATACCTGGACGGGAAGATATACCTCCACTTATGCCAACTTCAACACCGTCTTTTTTAATCCCACTGCCGCTTTCCAACTCCATAAAATGGTAACCTTCGGAGTGGGTATTTCTTTCATCTATTCCAGCGCCACCCTACAAAAAATGTTGGATACGGGATTACAGCTCTACCCTACATTGAAAAATTCTGCTATTATCGGTAATCCAGCGTATGATACATTATTTTCTTTGGAGAGTAAAGGCGGTGGATTCAACTATAACTTTGGTCTCATGCTGAAACCGTCAGAAAAGATGCAATTTGGAATTTCTTATCGATCAAAAACTGATGTAGCCTTCAAACATGGCAAAGCATATTTTAACCTCCCCGTAAGTGTGAGCACCAACGCGGCTACAAATACAGCTCTTCTGAGTGCGTTAAGGGCCAAATTCCCTTACGTGCAAAACGGCTCAACCACTTTGAATCTGCCCAGTATGCTCAATTTCGGATTCTTATATAAATTCACCGAATCATGGGATGCATCTGCCGATGTGGATCTGGTGCAGTGGTCATGTTATGATCAACTCGTTATAAAGCTCGAAAAACAGCTTCCCGTGGCTCAGTTAACGGTGAATAAAAATTGGGAAAATTCTAATGTCTATCGGCTTGGCACCTCGTACAGGTTAAACAGCACCTGGGTGTTCCGGGGCGGTTTGCTTTACGACAAGAATCCTGTTCCAGATACCTCCTTTGATGCGCAACTGCCCGACGCCGACCGTACAGGTTTCTCAGCAGGGCTGGGTTACACGGTGTACGGCGTTACCTTCGATTTCAGTTATCTGTTCCTGAAATTTGCCAATCGTGACAAAAACAATTTTGTAGGATACTCCGATGTGGCTGCGCCCACGGGTGTTGTTGATGCCACTGATCAAGCAGCTTTGAACACCTTGGTTAAAGGAAGCTATCCGGCCGGCAACGGCACCTACAAGAGCACCGCAAATCTCTTCTCTGTCTCTGTCAGCCATAAGTTCTAAAAGGTGGTAGAAATGAGTGAACAATGAATAATGAGATAGAGATTCAAAGAAAGCCGAATGAGTAAAAAGAGAAGAGATAGAAAAGTGGCATAGATATATTGAAAAAACCCCTCTTGACGGAGGGGTTTTTTATATGTCTCTTGTTTGTAAGGTTGTGTTATTTTTTTATTTTCAGCGCCTTAAGAGTTTTTCCCGCTTCGATCCTGACCTCATAATTACCGCTTGAATCCTTATGAGCGTCATGTTTCTCAAGATACTCCAAAGCCGGAACTACCGAAGCATCCCCAAAAGATGCCAGCGCACTGACCGAATAAATTCTGATACTCGCATTTGGATCCTTGAGATTGGCGATGAGACGCTCTTTTATCTTTGTTCTGTCCCCGGGAGAGAAAAAAGAGCCTGATTTGTCAAGCTGAAACATCTTGTTTAAAATCAGAGATGTTCTTCCACGTGCATCTGGACTGGAACTTTTAAGAGAATCGATCAGTTCGGGTACGATGGAATGACCCAGGGATAGAAATCCCTGTGGAACATAAGGGATTCCACCGCCTTTGACCGAACTCATGACTGTGAGGAATAACGGCTTGATACGGGGGTCTCCGGTCTGGCTCAGGATTTTAAGAATACTCGTGAGATTCCAGCGCTGGTCTTCGGGAATACGGAGTTCGTTTGCAGCGCATTCAAGGAGAGGATCTATAGCCGGTTTGATGCTTTCACTGCCTCTGGTCTGATATAGTTTCGAAAGTTTGGCAAGAACTTCAGCTGCGGCGTCATGATCCCCGCTTTTCAATATTTTGGCTTCCTTTGCGGTAAATCCCGGGGAATTTATGTTTTTTTTAGGAGCGGAAAACCCTGTGATGGGAGCACTGAAAAGAAGGCATGCCATTATTGAAACAAGGGCAAATCTGATAGACAACAGTTTTTTCTGCGTATTCATTTTTACTCCTCGTATAAAAAAAACAGACAAATGTTTTGAAAATTCATCAATGTAGTAAAAAAGACTAATTATTGACAACTCCTATCCTTCAATACCTTGCCGCTTTGCGGGAACGTTGAGACGCCATTTCCTCAAAAGATGGCAAGGGAAATCGTCGCTGCACAAAAGCATCTTGCCATCTTACGGGAAAGATGTCCGAAGGAAGGGGACAGTATCAATCCATCTTGACTTTTAAAATGACGCATTAATAGCTTAATTAAGATGATAGGATCTATCCACGTAAAACTGAATCGTAATATAATCAAAATATTTATGTACTGTTATTTTTTTAGAAAAACCCTTGACACACATAAAAATACTGATGATATTTGTTTTTGCTATCTTGGTATTAATTTGTAAAATATTTGCATAATGTGACATATCTTACTGCTGATTTTTTGTCTTATTATATATATCCTAATAAACTCCCATAAAGGAAGGATTCCGCTTCATGTTGCGGTTTTCCGTTCTCCCGTACGCGAATGTAATCATAGTTTTGATCGTGCTCGCAATAATGCCTTCGTTTGCTTTTCCGGATACAGCTGTATCCGGAACTGACGCCCAGTCTTTGCCCCTGACATCAATAAAGACATCTGCGCCGTTCCTTGGGAAGAATGCCCCGGAAAATTTAAACCAGAACGGCAGCAACCAGTCCGATACCGTCCCTGCAACTAGTGACAGCCAGGAGAACAGCAGTAAATCAGACACCGCCGCCAACAGCAC
>JBAYHX010000386.1:0-3356 GCA_041665965.1 Candidatus Latescibacterota bacterium | reverse complement strand
TTTACGAGGCCGATAGTATTTACCGGTTGAATATTTGCAAATATATTTTCCGCTGCGCTGAGATTCGGTACGATGGAAAGTTCCTGGTAAACCACCCGGATTCCCTTTAGCTGGGCATCGTGCGCATTTTTGAACGATACTTCTGTATCGTTCAAATAAACACTGCCGGACGAGGGGGGATAAACTCCTCCAATGATATGCATGAGTGTAGACTTGCCGGCTCCGTTCTCACCGATAAGCGCATGAACCTCTCCCCGGTTGATTTCAAAGGATACGTTATCCAAAGCTTTCACGCCGGGAAAATGTTTTGATATGTTCTCAAGCTTGAGAACGGGACATTCTCTTTTCACAATGATAATCCTGCACGAAAAAAAACGCTCGAGTGCAAAACTAAAATTAATTTCGCGCCCGGGCGAGAGAGATTAACCTTCAAAAATGCTGAAAAGCAATTCGAATTTATCGCATGAACTGCTGACAGTTGGTCTTATCCACTAAAATGGTGCCCGTATCTATACTGTAAGGCGCTGCGCTGATCCCTGCCGCCTTGTTATCTTTTGAAATTGGAAGGTTGTGGTGGTTCAACTGGTACAGGATCACAAGGCCGTAGTAGGGCATGAGCATTGTCTGCTGCACAACGGTCGCATCTACTACCCCGTCTTTGATATAAGTGAGAATATCATTATCACGGTCCATCGCGACCACTTTAACCTTTCCGATAACCTTCGCCTCTTTGACTGCCGTTGCGGCGCCTGCTCCGCCGGCAGCTTCAACACAGCCGATACCCACGAGGTCAGGAACTGCCGAGAGTACCGATGCCGCGGCTTGTGCAGCCATGGGAACTTCGGATTTTGTATCGGCTATCCGTGCAATTTTTATATCGGGAAATTTCGCCAACGCATCCTTATACCCGCGGACTCTTTCTTCAAGGTTGGGCTGCCCGATTTTTGTCATGATAGCAACTTTCCCTTTGCCGCCCACTAATTCTGCAAGTTTCTGCCCGCCCCGGTAGCCGGCATCGTAATTGCCGGTTCCTACAAAGGCTATACGTTTGGAATTGGGCAGGTCGGAGTCCAGAGTGACAACCGGAATACCTGCATCAACCGCTTTATTAACTGCGTCATTAAGCGATTCCTCAAAGCCGACCACCATGATCCCGGCCGGTTTACGGGCCACAGCAAGCTCAATTGCCTGTATCATGGCCTGAATATTCAAATCAGGCGGGCCTTTATATTGTGTCTCAACCCCGAACTGCTCTCCGGCAAGACGAAGCCCTTCCTGGTGATCGTAAAAGTATGAAGATGAACCAAGAGCAGATATCTCAAAATACAAATCCTGCCGCGCCCCGGAATCAGTCTTGGCCGCACCATCTGATTTATGTCCGGATGAGGAGCATCCCATGAATAGAAATACCGGGATAAGAAGAATATAGAAGATGGATTGTAACTTTCTCATAAAAGGCCTTTCTATTAAAGCTTGACTTCGCCCAGTACAAGGGTCACTGTTTTATCGTAAGACTGTATCTGGTAACGAACATTGGCAGCAACGGTATCAAAATCACTCTTTGGCTCTTCTATAATAACCTCAGCAAGGGGAGAAACTTCAGTGATATTTTTTATTCCGACCTGTTTTTTGTTTTTGTCCATATACACTACCTGGAGAAAGCCTCCATAAAAAACACCAAATTTACCGTGAATAATTCCATCTTTTATCATCAATTCTTCAGCCACCACTCCTGCGGGGATAACTCTTTTTACCGCAGAGGCACTGCAAGCTCCCCAGGTGATGTTGAGATTTCCGGATTCACCCGGTTTCAAACGAGTCAACGGCCCCATTACTTCCAATTCCATGCACGCAGTATCTGGAGAATATTCTGTAGAAAAATTCTTATTATTAGCCTTTATTGTTCCCGCCCCTGATGTCCATATTTCGAAATTACTTCCACCGTCAGGATAGTGTGCGCCTTTTTTTAAAGGGAATTGCATAACGAACACTATACTGTTGTCTTCATCATGCCATGCACTCCAACCCTCACGAAGTTTCATCCCGACTTTCCCAACCCGTTTATCGTACTTGGCGCGGAAAAGACCGTTTTCCACATCCATCCACTGAGGATTGCTTTTTTCTCCAAATATGACGTGCCAGTCTCCTTTATTTACCGGTAGATACACGGTAAAATTTCTATCAACAGGAAGTGTGGCAATATGCCAAAGTCCCCATGTTACCGGACTGTTTACAACATTTGTCATGGAAATATCAAGGTTAACCAATGAATTTGACGGAGTGAGTGAATAGGAATGTTTATATTGCAAACCTGTCCGTCCCTCGCCATCGTCCCGGGGACTGGTAACTGTAATTACGCTCTTGTCTAATTTTCCCTCGTACACAGAACCGTCAAGAATATTATCAGGAGGTCCCGGCCACTCGTTCTTTCCGCTCCAGCCCTGAGGAGCAGGCCAAACCTTGGCGCCCCCGGGATTAAAGAATTTCTGGCCATAACCATATCCCTGCTCTTTTTCAACGTATCCCTCTTTTTTGGAATCATGCCAGAGTATCTGGTTACCACGAAGTTCATAACCCATTATTTTGCCGCCAAGATCAGGGATTACATCAATCCTGGTAAATCGGTTTTCTAAAATTAGAGAACTCCATCCACAGAACTCCCCTTGAGATTTGACAGCCTGTTTGGCAGGTGCAGAGGTTTTTTCCCCGCCGCTTTTATCTTTCGAACAGGAAGGGATGAAAGCAAGAAAAAGAACAAGAATCACGCTAAAGAGATACGTGGGCCGCATACAAATACCTTTCTCTGCGAAGGATACATTACCATACACTGTATGGTCAAAGGAGTTCATGCTTGACATGCATGATATTTTACCAATATAATTTTCTTATTAAAGGCATTCAAGATAAATTATCACAAAATAGGGCGAATGAGATCGCTGCTTTTTTTTACACAGATTATTCATGTATGCATTTTTAAAATATCCATAATCTTCTACCCTCCTCTATTCTATGATAGAAGGGCAATAGATCGGATTGATATCCCGGGTTGCTCTTCGCATGAACCGTTTGGAATTACCGAGCAGCAAAATCCCATGTGAGAATGAAGTGTTATCCGGTTGACTTCAGTCACAGTATTTCGTATTTTTACCGCTCAACCGGAAAGCCAACGTAGCTCAGTCGGTAGAGCAGCTCACTCGTAATGAGCAGGTCGACCGTTCAATTCGGTTCGTTGGCTCCATGAAAGACAATGAGTTACAGAGATTGTTGACACAGAAATGAGCGGCTCACGATCAGTTTTGTGTCAGTTTGTGTCAAAGTAGGTTCAACAGCCTTCGGCAGCTTTCTTGTCGGGGCTG
>JBAYHX010000385.1:0-3370 GCA_041665965.1 Candidatus Latescibacterota bacterium | reverse complement strand
TTTAAAGGTAAGCTGATCAAGGAGTACTTCAGGTACAGCCGGCGCTCCCGCGGTAACAATGATACGGTCAAAGGGCGATTTTTCCTTCCAGCCGAGACTTCCATCCCCTGTTTTAAAAAAAACTTTTTTAAATCCGAGCTTTTTTATTATTTCGCCGGCCTTTTTGGAAAGTTCTGGTATTCTCTCAATGGTAAATACAGTACAACCGATAACCGCCAGTATAGCCGACTGGTAACCTGAGCCTGTTCCTATCTCAAGAACACGCTCATCACCGTTCAGTTCAAGCTCGCTGGTCATGAGAGCTACGATGTAAGGTTGAGAGATGGTTTGATCATATCCGATGGGAAGGGGGTGATCGCTGTATGCCCGGGGAAGAAACGCCTGGTCGATAAAAAGATGCCGTGGGATAACCCGCATGGCTTTAAGAACAGTTTCATTCGTAATACCCCTCCGAATCATCTGTTCATTGACCATTCGTGTTCTGGCGATCTCATAATCGGAAATGCTGGAGGAATCTCTATTCAAAGCGCCAGGACTCCATTTCATCGATAACGTGTGAAGCTGTCATGTCGAGATGCAGGGGAGTGATAGAAACATTTCCACGATCTATCGCGGCAAAATCCGATTTCCCTGTTCCCTTCCATGCTTCCTGCTGTCCCCCTATCCAATAGTAGGGCTTCCCTCGGGGATCGAGTTTACGGGTTATAACCTCCCGATATGACCGGTTTCCGAGGCAGGTGATTTCAAATTCCTTACCGATCCATTCGGGAGGAATGTTCACATTGAGAAAAACCCCTTTGGGAAGAGATTTTTCCATGACTGCTTTGGCAACTTTAAGCGCAATCCCGGCTGCCCAGGCCATATCCGTCCGGGACGGCTCCACCATTGAAACGGCAATCGATGGAATTCCCAGGATAATAGCCTCTGCGGCGCCCGCTACAGTTCCGGAATAGATAACATCATCACCCAGGTTTGCACCGCAATTCATACCGGAAATCACCAGATCGGGACGGCGGTCCAGAAAGCCGCGAAGCGCCAGCATGACACAATCGGTAGGTGTTCCGTCAACAGACATCATATCTTCGCCTATTTTCTCCATTCGAAGAGGCCTTGTAAGGGTCAAAGCATGGCTCTGGGCGCTCTGTTCACGGTCAGGGGCGACAGAAATGCAATCCCAGACACCGGCGACCGCTTCATGGAGAAATCGAATCCCTGGCGAGGTGATGCCGTCATCATTGGTCAACAGAACAAATTTTCTCACAGCGATTATACCTTATAAACCAAAAGAGCAGATAAACAAAATCTGCTCAACAGGGGGATACTAGGGGATACAATACTTATGGTCGGGGTGACTGGATTTGAACCAGCGACACCCAGGCCCCCATCCTGGTGCGCTACCGGACTGCGCTACACCCCGACCTTTTCAGCTGTAAAAACACTATGGTGGGCAATGAGCGATTCGAACGCTCGGCCTTTAGCTCCGGAGGCTAACGCTCTATCCAGCTGAGCTAATTGCCCTAAACATAAAAGATAAGATACTACTGTGTATTATTTACCTTTTTTCTTATGTCTATCTTTCCTCAAACGTTTTTTTCTTTTATGTGTTGCTATTTTATGGCGTTTCCGTTTTCTACCACAGGGCACAGTAGTCTCCTTTCTTTACTTGGTATCTTGAAATCTATTATAGTATTTCCTTTTTCATTTCACGGGATGGTTTGAATACCGGCATACGACGGGCAGGTATTTTAACTTCATCGCCTGTACGGGGATTTCTTGCAGTTCTGGGAGCGCGGGTAATAATATAAAAGGTTCCAAATCCTCTGATCTCAAGGGGATCGTCTTTTTTGAGGGAATATTTTACCGATTCCAGAAAACCCTCAACAACTGCTCTCACATCAGTCTTGGTCAATCCGGTCTGAGAAGCTACTCTTGCAATGACATCTGCCTTGGTCATTCCGCACTCCTTTCAGGCTTTTTCACACGGGAACCTTGATACCTCATTTTATCCCAGATAATTTTAAAATCGAGTCAATACCTTTTATTCATACATTAATTCAAAAATTCAAACAGAATGCTAAAACATCAAATAAGAAAAATGCGGCATTTGAAATTCCAAACCCTTGAAGAGCATATTCGACATCCCCTTCGTCATCATTTCCCAGAGCTGCCCCTTCTCTTCTTTCACTACGGGTGGATTAATCCCGATTCCCGTGATCCGTCCAGCCAGATCTATGGCGTCCTGATAGGTTCCCAGTTTGTCAATGAAACCCAGGTTTTTTGCCTGTCTGCCGGTAAAAACCCGACCGTCGGCATACTTTTTCACTGTCTCCACATCCATACGGCGGCCCTTTGAAACCGCCTGAACAAACTGATCATAGGTATCCATGATCACTCCGGAAATCAACTCCTTTTCTTCTTCATTCATTGGTCGTGAAAAAGAACCGGTGTCCTTGTATTTTCCGGATTTTATTACCGTTACATCAACTCCAAGTTTTTTTAACAGACTGGATATCTCTGCAAAATCCGCAATTACTCCTATGCTTCCCGTAATCGTTCCCGGATTCGCAACAATCGAATCACAGGCAGCGGCTATATAGTACCCTCCGCTGGCTGCGACAGTCCCCATGGAACCGATAACTTTTTTTCCTTTTTGACGGGCTTTGAGAACCGTGTCATAAATTTCCTGAGTGGAAGCAACTCCACCCCCCGGAGTATTCAACCGTAACACAATCGCGGGTATGTTATCGTTACGGATATATTTCTCAAGACGCTCCACAACTTCGGAAGGACTGATTATCGCGCCGGTAATTTCAATTACCGCAACACTTTTTTTCGATACATGTATTTCCTTCATGGTCAATGCGGATACTATCGCCATGAAGAACAGTACTACGACCAAAAAAGCGGCTGCAATCGAAATACCAATTATCAGATCACGGCGGTTTGCCATAGAATCATTGCCCCACACAAATTTAGATTTAAAATATATATCTCGGCGCGAGGAATGTCAATACAAATAACGTTCTATTATCCATCACATGCATCAAAAATATAAGCTGTAATTTCCCCAACCGGAACCTTTTCAACCATCCCCTTGTCCCTCACCCGAATTTCCACAAATCCATCTTTCAGGTTCTTTTCACCTACAACGACTTCAATCGGCGCTCCGAAAAGATCGGCATCTTTGAATTTTACTCCCGCCCGTTCATCACGGTCATCGAGGAGAACCGATATGTTTTTCCCGACCAGAATCGTATATAAATCTTCCGACAATGTCCGGGTTTCTTCATGGGTAACGTTAAGCGGGACTATTTCGACAAGGAATGGGGCAATTTCGCGCGGCCAGACCATGGAAACGCCATTATACGAT
>JBAYHX010000384.1:0-3404 GCA_041665965.1 Candidatus Latescibacterota bacterium | reverse complement strand
TAAGTGTAACGCTTTTTGAAAAAATGCCTATTTTACAATTACTTACAGATAACGATTATCCAGTTCTGATTTGTGATGATCCTAACCAATTGAATTTATTCAACTTCTAATTGGACACCAGTGGAGGATTACATGAAACACCCTTCTATTCTTCACTTTTTGGGACAAAAGAGCGCAATCGTTTTCCTGGCATTTTTTGTGTTTCAAATTTCGGGTGTGTATTCGAAAGCTGCCTGCCAGCCCGATGAAACGAAAATTGTAAAAATTTCCGGGATAGGCATGATCCTTGTTCCGGGAGGTTCTTTCGCTATGGGCGCCGATAAAGGCAGACCGGAAGAACTGCCTGTCCACACAGTCGAACTATCCCCGTTTCTTATCGGCGCCACCGAAATTACACAGAGTCAGTACAAGGCGCTGACAAACAGCAATCCCTCGAATTATTTTGGCGATGATACTCTCCCTGTCGAAAGAGTGAGTTGGTTCGATGCGGTAAAGTTCTGCAATCTTCTGAGCACAAGGGCAGGACTCGAACAATGCTACGATGAAACAACCGGGGATTGTGATTTTTCGAAGAATGGTTTCCGGCTCCCGACCGAGGCGGAGTGGGAATATGCCTGCCGCGCGGGAACGAAAACGGTCTATTATTTCGGGGATTCCGCCTCGGACATCGGCGACTATGCATGGTTCGGGAACATAGAAATCGGTAACTGCGACAACATCCCTCACCCTGCCGGGCTGAAAAAACCGAACCGGTGGGGCATTTTCGATATGTGCGGAAGCAACTGGGAATGGTGCAACGACCGGTATGACGCACAGTATTACGCTTCCGGCATCCGTCAGAATCCGAAAGGGCCCGCTGCCGGGAAACTCCGGGTCATGCGCGGAGGTTCATGGATATGCAACACGGAGTTTATGACCTCCTCGTACCGGGAATGCTATGTTCCTTCTCTGAGCTATCTGGATATAGGTTTCCGGGTAGTCAAAAATGGTGATGGCATCAGTCGCTAAAAGAAAGATACCGGCAATGAAAAACCCAATTGAATATATATTACTGAGGAAATCCGCCGTTTTGTTTTTGTGCTTTTCCACCATTTTTATTTTCATCACTTTCGGTGAAACCGACGCCCAGAAATCCGGCCAAATAGAAACCGAAGTTATTGCCGGTATAACCCTGGCAGCTATTCCCGGCGGAAGTTTCGAGATGGGTTCCGATGCTGAATACGCCGACTGGACGGAGAAACCGGTTCACACGGTAACGCTCTCCCCGTTTTTCATCGGCAAAACGGAAATCACGCAGGAACAATACCTGTCATTGACCGGCGCCAATCCTTCGCACTTCTCAGGTTTCGAAAACCTCCCGGTCGAGAACGTTTCATGGTACGATGCCGTCAGGTTCTGCAACCTTCTGAGCGAAAAAGCCGGTTTTGAGAAATGCTACGACGAGACCGGCTGGAAATGCGACTTTACCAAAAACGGTTTCCGGCTCCCGACCGAAGCCGAGTGGGAATATGCCGGCAGAGCCGGAACGAAGACAAAATTCTGGTCGGGAGACCGGTACGAGGATATCTGCCGTGCGGCATGGTTTCAGGCAAACAGCGGTTCGAAAACGCACCCGGTCGGAACGAAACCTGCAAATCCTTGGGGGCTTCACGATATCCACGGCAATGTCTGGGAATGGTGCAACGACTGGTATATGGAAAATTATTACCGCATAAGCCCGCAGATGAATCCGAAAGGGATAGACTACGGTTTTTCGAAAGTTGCCCGGGGCGGAAGATTTTACAGCAGCGCCCGTCACTCGATAGCAATCGCCCGGGGAGCGCTTCCCCCTGAAACAAAATCCGAAGGGTATGGGTTCCGCATTGCGAGAAACCGCCCGGTTAAGTGACAAAAAAGGGGAAGGAAGTATTCCGATTCCTGTCCTCTTTAATTTTTTCCTTTTTTTTATCCTTCATCCCTTTGCCTTCATCCTTTTTCTTTTTCCCTTTTCTCCTTGATTGCCCTCATGTAATTTCATAATTTACAAGCTCTGAATTCCCATTCTTCAAGGAGACATTTTTATGGCAGAAAACAAAAAAATACAGATATTTGTCGATGAATCCCTCTGCAAGGGTGTGGATGGCTGCGGTATCTGCATCCACGTATGCCCGAAAAAAGTGTACGAGCGTTCGAGCCGCCTGACACCGAAAGGGATCCGTGCCCCTGAACCGGTGCGGATCGGTGACTGCACCGGATGCAAGCTGTGCATGCTCTATTGCCCGGACCTGGCGATTGTTGTGGAGAAAGAAAACAAGACATGATTTGGAATATTTGTATGAAATTTAACATGTTCTTGTAAATCTTGTGAATCCTGTCAATCCTGTCTGAATTTGGTTTTTAAAAGCGTTATTGAAAGAATCATGAGACATGATTTACAAGATTTACATGAAAAAACTAAGGTTAAGACGATACATATAAGAGTTAACATACTGTTAATGAAGTATATTAGGCTCCAATGATTGTTAAAATGATTAATTCTTAACGTTTATAGTCCCAAAATAAATATTCTCAATCCTGTGAATCCTGTGAATCCTGTCTGAATTTGGTTTTTAAAAGCGTTATTTAAAGAATCATTAGACATGATTTACAAGATTTACAAGAACACAATAATTTATTACTTCTGTCAATCCTGTCTGATGTTGAGGCTTATTATTGGAAATTAATGAATTGACAAAGAGCGTCATCGGGTGCGCGTACAGGGTTCATAAGGAACTTGGAGCCGGTTTTCTTGAAAAAGTATATGAAAATGCCTTGAAAATAGAAATCGAGGATTCCGGGATTGACGTTGTTCAACAGTTTCCCATTCCCGTGAATTACCGTGGACGGATGGTTGGAGATTTCTATGCCGATCTATTAGTGGAAGGGAACGTGATAATTGAGTTGAAAGCAGTTCAAAAACTTGCGAAGGAACATGAAGTTCAACTGGTAAACTATCTTTCTGCAACAGGTATAGATAACGGTCTTCTCATAAACTTTGGTTCTTCTGTCGAAATAAAACGGAAGTTTAGAAAATTTATTGAACAAGATTTACATGACAACAATAAATCCTGTTAATCTTGTTAATCCTGTCTAATATTGTCTTTTCAGACATGATTTACATGATTAACAAGATTAAAAACAAATTGTAACTATTTATTTCCTGACATATTGTCAAAGGACTATTAATTGAAAAATGAGCGTGTTATGACCGGAAGGCATTTCATGCAGGGGAATATCGCCTGCGCCGAGGGAGCGATAGCCGCCGGATGCAGTTTCATGGCCGGCTATCCCATCACCCCCGCGACTGAAATCGCCGAAAGGCTTGCGTCCCGTCTTCCCGCTCTCAGGGGCGAAGACGGCGTTTTTATCCAGATGGAGGACGAAAT
>JBAYHX010000383.1:0-3445 GCA_041665965.1 Candidatus Latescibacterota bacterium | reverse complement strand
TGTCCACCCATATTGTGGATCAAGCTCATAATTTGAAATTTTAGTTTCGAAAAGTGGACCTTTGCTTCCGTTAAAGGGACCTCTGATAATTTTTAATTCAGAGTCATAGTTCCGGGCTTCCGGATTTTCACCCATATAAAAGTCCGCGAACCGTTTTGCCCGTAGGATATTCTCGGGTATAGCCGGTTCAGCTGCTCCTAAACCATAAAACAGCATCATTCCTTCACTTATGTGAAACCAATCGGCATGTTCAGGGAATTCTTTATATAACTGTGGGGAGCTATTGCACATGAGGGTAATGGCATTATATTCCTTTATCGCGTGAGAAAGTATTTTTTCATCAGCTCCTACCGCATAAAAGAGAGGCCAGTTGTTGAACATTTCGTAAAGGTCATCATAGTTAGATGCTCCGGATACTTGATTGGAGCTGCCCCCATAAATAGTTCCATCAGATTTTACAAAATGATCCAAATATACCTGGGCATTCTCTTCCATGGTTTTTATAAGACGGCGCTGCATGACCGCCCACTCGGGCGCAGTCTCATGGATGCTTGCGGTGACAGTGACCATTCCGGGGATCGAGACAGTATCCGCGCCTGAAAAGCCGGCAAATAAAACCATAAGGGCATTAAGTATTAAAAATACTATAGCATACGATTCCCGATACTTTGCTTTTTTATTTCCCATAAGGAAATATCCTTCGGCCTGCGTTTCTAGTTTCCCTGAAAGAACCAACTGTGAAGGAATTTGCCAAGATTGTAAGCCTGAACAAACAGCCGGAGCCTCATTTGATTGGAGACGAAATCTTCTTCATCTCAACTTGGGTATTTTTTAACATTATAAAACGGAAATAATACTTAAAATATTATAACATATTATATTGTCAAACAAAAAGTTTATTCCTTGGCAAAAAATAAAGATATTTTGTTACATTTTCAGCATGACAAAATCGTATTATAATCTCCTGGAATGCAATACAATGAAAACTTAAATTCAGTTATTTCTTTTTGAATTTTTCTTCTTGTTCGATATGCATTTAGCTTTTCGCTCCAACCTCTGTTCCTCCAAAACTTTATACCGGATTACTAAACCTTTTCACTTTGCAGTGTTATTTTCATAAAAACCCTTGAGAAATCTCCCAATCCTGTTTACATTCCAGAAAAACTGATCGCAGGACAATCCTAAAGTATGTATTTTCCCTTTCACCACTGAAAAAAACAGGCGCAGACATGGAAAAAACGAAAATCACCCGGCTTCGCAAACTGTACGAAGCCACCCTGTTCGATGATGTTGTTCCCTTCTGGATGAACTTTTCCCCTGACCGTGAATACGGCGGCTATCTGACCATGCTCGACCATGACGGCGTTCCGTACGGCACAGACAAATTTATGTGGCCTCAGGCGCGTGAAGTCTGGTTTTTCTCGACACTCTGTCATATGGTCGAAAAGAGGCCCGAATGGCTCGATATGGCTAAACTTGGATGGGATTTCATTGTGAAGCACGCCTTTCATGAAAGCGGAAGAGCCTATTTCAGTTTCAAACGCGACGGCACTCCGCTCACCATGCCCCGTCAGGTGTTCTCCGAAACGTTCATAATCATAGCGGCTGTTCGATATGCTCTGGTTACCGGGGATCAGGAAGCGGCAAGGATTGCCCGCACGCTCTACAAAAAAGTGGTGGAAATGGCAGATTCCCCGATCGCCGGAAGTCAGAAAGCCATACTGGGGGCCCGTCCCATGAGCGCGCACAATGTCCCCATGATCCTCCTCAATGTCACCCGTGAGATGACCCTCCTTGATGGAGAAACGCCGGAATTCCGGGCAATTTCAGACCGATGCCTGGAAAAAGTCCTTAAGAATCACCTTCACCCGGAAAGAAAACTGCTTTTTGAAAATGTCGCGCCGGATGGCTCTCTGATGCTCGAAATTCCCGAGGGCAGGCTCGTTCTTCCCGGCCATGCCATAGAATCTGCATGGTTCCTCATGCAGGAAGGAATTGCACGGAACGACAGGTCTCTCATTAAAAAAGCCTGCGATCTCACCCTCTGGATGCTGGATTTCGGCTGGGATCCAAAATATGGCGGACTCCTCTACTTCCTCGACTCGGAAGGATTCCCGCCGCTTCAACTCGAATGGGACATGAAACTCTGGTGGTGCCATAACGAAGCGCTTTACGCCCTGCTTCTTGCCCATAGTCTTACCGGGGAAACTATCTACGAGTCCTGGTATGACCGTGTGCATGAATACTCATTCACCCATTTCCCCGATCCCGTTCATGGTGAATGGTTCGGGTACCTGCACCGTGACGGTTCCGTTTCTCACCGGTTCAAGGGTTCCAGTTGGAAAGGCTGTTTCCATCTGCCCCGTCAGCTGCTTTTGTGCTGGAAGCTCCTCTCGAAGATGGAAAAAGAATGAAGCTCAACCATTTATCAACAAGGCGGACAAAACGATGGAACAGAAACAATCAAGTCCTGAGATCAATTTCGCCAAAGCAAATATATTCAACTTTTTCAATGGTTTAGGAGGACCGGTCTGGGGCGCGTTCCTTGCCTACTATGGCCCGCTCATGGCTCTTCTGGGATTTCTGGGGGCGTCGCCGTTCTATAACGGGGTTGTAAACGGTCTGTTCTGGCTGGGCTTTATTCTCACTCAGGTACCCGCCGCATATTATTCCGAACGGCTTCCCTATAAGAAATGGGCGATCGGAGTAATTTTCATTCTTTCGGGAGTCAGCGTGCTCCTTTTTGGCCTTCTTCTCATGATAACCGGCGGGGAGCATGTAAAGCTTCTTCTCGCAGCTTTCCTGTTCTGCTATGCTCTCACCACCATCATTTCCGGTTCTTGCACACCGCTGATTTTCGCGCTCCTTTTTAAAATCATTCCTCCCCGGAAACTGGGTAGCTGGCTCGGGGTCTATTTCATGACAGCCTCGGTGGGTGGAATCCTTGGCGGTTTTCTGGTAAAAAGGATTCTCCAGCTTGGGTATCCTGTCGCTTTCGAAATACTGTTCATTGGCGCTTTCCTGTTCGCAGTGATCACTGCACTCGCAGTATGGATTATCGACGAGCCAAAAGGCGAACTCGCCCCTCGTAAAGAGAATTTTGGGGCTTACATGAATTCTGTAATAAATATTCTGAAGTGCGATCGTAATCTGGTAAAATTTTTTATCGGCATGTGGTTTGTGGTCGGACACTATGTCGTCCTTACATTCTATTCCGATTACGCCGTTAAAGGAATAGGCATAAGCCCGGCCGAGGCAGGGGCTTTTGTCAGCATGAATCTTATCGGCTGGACTCTCGCCAGCCTGGGACCGGTATTTTTTATTCTCATCCCTCTGGCCTGGATAATGGGATTGTTCGGCTCAAAGTTGAATATACCATCCAATATTCTCAGCGCCGGCTGGATCGCGGACCGTTATGGCCCGAAATACACGCTGATCGTTTTCC
>JBAYHX010000382.1:0-3447 GCA_041665965.1 Candidatus Latescibacterota bacterium | reverse complement strand
GGAGCATGTAGTAGGGAGTATCAGAGAAAATGGGTGTCCATGAATCATATCCCGGATTCATCGGGCGGATGATGGAGTCGAATTCATTGAAATACTGCCACCAGAGGTCATGCGCTTCCCATGTCAGCCGTTTGATTTCGTTGGGACAATCGTAGAGATCGAGGAGCAGTTTCGTCCCGGGACGGAAAGAGGATACGATATCGAGATTCCCGCCGAGATCGGTCATCGCGATCTGCACCATACCATTCCAACGTTCCGTTACTGCCCGGCAAACTTCCTTGACCCGCCGGTACCAGATATTTTCCGGATCGAAACTGAATCTGATATTTTTTGCCTCCGATTCATCAGGGGGAAAGAACCAGACCGTTTCGTCACGGGTTTCGAGTCTGCCGCCCAAAAAAGCGGCTATAACGCCCGCACCGAAATTGGGGCGGAGCTGAGGATACCCGTCGCCGTAATAATGGAAACGGCCGAACTCATACGCAAGACAATCTGCAATCTCTTCCGCCGGAACGCTGAAATCATATGCCGGCAAATACTTACGCCAGGGAAGAGAATGTGTCGGTTTCCCGGGATCGCGGTCTTTGCGGGTGATATAGAGGAGGGGACGATCAAGTTCGCCAGCCCACCAGCGTGCGTAGTCTTCCCTTATCTTTTCCCAGCGGCTCTGTTCGAAATCGAGATTCACCGATTATGATTTCCTTTCCATAATGTGCTTTTACCAAATCGATAAATAATAGGGAGTTGATTTGGTGAAGTCAACCGAAAAGTAGAAGTATTCTTCCGTGACGTTTGCCTTCATTCATCGGTACTGTCTGACAAAAGTCTGTTGTGTACCGACCTTATTTTCCGTATTATTAATTGTAAAACAGTTTTATATACTAAAGACTTTATATTATTCATAGGGGGCAAAAATGAAACAGTGGGTTTGTTTCGCTGTTATCGGCGCCAGTATCCTCGGAACATTGGCTGTTGTGGACCTGATAAATTCAAAATTCTCCACCTGCTCGAATAGCTCGAAAGCAGGCGCTTTCAAAGCCGGTTTCGCACGGGTAAAGATCACTCCGCCGGTTGGTTCCCCGATGACAGGTTTCGGCGACCGGGACTGGGACCCAAAGGGTTCTCAAGGTATTCATGACGATATTTACGCCCGCGCGCTTTTTCTCAACCAGGGAGGACATGATGTTCTGATCATGGGCTTCGACCTTCTCTTTTTCTCCCGTGATGAGGCAGACCGGTTCAAAGGGGCGATTGGCCGCCGCCTCGATCTTGCACCCTCAAGCATCCTTTTCAATACATCTCACACCCATACCGGACCAAAAGTCGGCTCCTGGTTCTATACGCCTTACGATCCATTTTACCTCAACCAGCTGGAATCAGCCATTGTTGAAGCGGCGGTCAAGGCGCATGATTCGGTTCGCGAGGCAGAAATTTTCGCGGGTTCCGGAACAAGCGCTCTCCCTATGAGCAGACGGTTCAAGGATGAAAAGGGGGCAATCGCCTTCCAGCCCAATCCATCGGGAACTGTATGCAGCACCCTGCCGGTTATGATGGTCAAAGATACATCCGGGAAACCGATATGTCTCCTTTTTTCGGTTTCCTGCCATCCATCGACGGTTAAAGGCAACGAACGCAGCTATCAGATATCCGCCGATTATCCGGGCGCGGCAATGGCAAAACTCGATTCCTGGCTCGGTGTACCCGCAAGTCTCTTTCTCCAGGGAGCAGGAGGCGATGCAAAAGCAAGTGTCATCGGTAAAGGAGAAAAGGATTGGCGCGCCGGTACATGGGATGATGTAGATAAAGCCGGGGCTATGGCAGCGGATGAGGTCAAAGCTGTGGTGGAAAAAAATATGGTCAGAATCCAACCGGATATTCGGACTTCGATGATTGTCATGAACTGGCCGCTCGCTCCTTCGGTAGGAAGGGCAGGGTACGAAGAGATTCTCAAAAATCCGAAGACCAATTCCGAAAGCTCCCCCGAAATTATGAAACTATGGGCAAAAGAACAACTTGGATACCTTGACCGAGGATACACTCTTCCCTCAAGTGTTCAAATAACTCTTCATGGCGTAAAGATGGGAAAAGGGCTTCGGCTGGTCGGAATCGAGGGAGAAGCGGTTGCCGAGCTTGGTCTTGTCATCAAAAATTTCTTTAAAGATGGAATAACTTTTCCGCTTGGATATACAGATGGAGCGCAGATGTATCTGCCGGCTTCGCATATGATCGATGAGGGAGGGTATGAGGTTGAAAGCTACTGGGAATATCATCAGCCTTCTCCTCTTGCAAGGGGTATGGAGAAGATACTGACCGACACATTAAACCAGCTTCGAAAAAAGGGTTTAGAATAGAAGGCCTGAGCGCCTTTCAAACTGACCTTGTTTGCTGAAATTAATTAAATGAGTATATCTTCTTTACTTTGAAACAAGATACAATAAAACTACACTTTCGATAAGGATAATCTCTTGAAAACACTTGAAAAACGTATTGAACAACTGGAAAAAGCCAACCGTTGTTATCGATGGATTATGGTGGCACTTTTGGGTGTGGTTGTCATGATAGTCATTATGGGCGCGGCGGATGTACCAAATGTGCAGAATGAAATACGAGTCAAATCGTTGATTGTCGTAAATGATAAGAATGAGCCGACCATCTTCCTGTCCTCGGCAAAAAATGGCACAGGATATGCCGTAATCAATGATGGAAATGCCAAACCGATGGTTAAAATCGGAGCCAGCGACTGGGGTGACGGATACCTTGTCACCTATAACAACAGGGGGCAACGGCTTGTGAATCTTGCCTCATCGGAAAGCCACGCAGGTGGAATCAATCTGTTCCACAATGGCGGGAAACCTTTGGCAGGAATAGGAGTGAACGACTGGGGTGATGGCTCTCTTGTCGTTTTTGACAGCCAGGGAATGAGGCAGTCGTATATAAGCTCAACAAAAAATCACGAAGGGAATATTATTCTTTTCAATGATAATAACGTTCATTTAGTTGAAATTACTGCTGGAGAAAACGGGGACGGCCTGATTACCACGTATGAAAACGCCGGTAATCCCATCGTGAAAATAGCATCGACCGATTATCACGATCCGGTAGTGGCCCTGTTCGATAAAGAAAAAAAAGCGGCGGTCAACATTCAAGTCACATCACAGGGGCAGGGAATTGTTGCGGTCCTCAATAAAAATGGGGAGATAACAGGCATTCTTCCGGCAGGACAACAAAAGTAAACCTTATTATTTTGCTATGAAAATTCTGAGGGTATTCGGAGTGTCGTAAAGTTTTTTTTATCACAAGAGCTAATTGCAAAAGTCCATATTTTTGAAGCAGCTCACTTCCTGTCCTACGGACATCCTTCCCCCAGATGAGGGCAGGAAAAGACTGTGAAGCATCGACTTCCCTTGCCCCCGAAACGGGGGAAAGGGACAAAGGGTTAGGGGGTTT
>JBAYHX010000381.1:0-3450 GCA_041665965.1 Candidatus Latescibacterota bacterium | reverse complement strand
GAAAAGACTGTGAAGCATCGACTTCCCTTGCCCCCGAAACGGGGGAAAGGGACAAAGGGTTAGGGGGTTTAAGTAAAAATAATTCCATTTTTCAATAGTAAAATGACTTTTGCAAAAGGCTCGCAATTGCGCCTATTACCCATATGAAACTTCAAAAAAACGTTGAGGTATTCACTCTTCCGCTCAGATTTTTATTGATCAATTGACATGAATTATCCCTGTACAATGGATACAGAGAGTACATAGTTATGTAAGTTACTCAATAATGAGTGTGTTTTACCTCTATCCCCAACCATATTTTTATTTCCTCAGCGACTTACGGTTGACTTGTATGCCTGTTCTTTCTATCTTACAAGATTATAGATAATAGAAATCACCTGGGAGATAGTCAATGTTAAACGGTACAATTGATCTGCATCTTCATACCACCTGCTCCGATGGGCTGGACACACCTGAGGAAATAGTAGAAGCTGCCATTCAGACGGGGTATACAGTTATTTCCATAACCGATCATGATACAGTCGAGGGAGTAATTCGTGGTATCAAAGCTGCCGAAGGTACAGGTCTGGACCTTATTTCCGGGATAGAATTATCATCTATAGAGGACCTCTATGATATTCACATCCTTGGTTATTATATCGACTATACCGATGCAGAATTCATACGCCGTATTTCTTTTTTCAAGGAAAAAAGGAAAGAAAGGGCAGAAGAAATTGTATCGTATTTGAATCGCCTCGGTCTTGATATCCAGATAGAAACGGTTTTACGAATCGCACACGGAGCTCCGGTAGGACGGCCGCATATAGCGGAGGCGCTCGTTTCGGAGGAACTGGTCACAACGTATGATGAGGCGTTCTCCCGTTATATTGGGACACATGGCCCGGCCTATGTGCCCAAATACAAGGTAACCCCGCGTGAAGCTATCGAGCTTATTCTAAAGACAGGCGGTATTCCTGTGCTGGCTCATCCCGGTGTACTGAACCGTGATGAGTTGATCTATGAGTTGATGGAATACGGTCTTATGGGAGTTGAAGCCATTCATCCGCTTCATCTTGTTGAAAAACAGATTTATTACGAAAAGCTTGCAAAAAAATACGGCCTTATTGTTACCGGCGGTTCTGACTGGCATGGGAAAGGGAGACGGCGCAATTTAAAAAAGCTCAGCGACTCTCTGAAAGTCAGCCAAAAAACGATTACCGATATGAAGACATTCCACGAGAACAGGGAAAAATTTGGAAAACGAATCGCTTCAAATACGTGAAGATACTTTAAAACAAGGCCGCCTTCCTGTCCATATAGCTATTATCATGGATGGCAATGGACGCTGGGCAAAAAAACGCAGCCTTCCCCGTATAGAGGGCCACCGGGCAGGAATCCAAACAGTCCGTGAAATTGTAAGAGCGGTGGGGAATATAGGGGTAGAGTATTTGACGCTTTATACTTTTTCTTCTGAAAATTGGAATCGCCCGCCCGGGGAAGTAATGGGGCTGATGGACATCCTTTCGGAAACTCTTGAAAAAGAAGTTCCGGAGCTTCATAAGAACAATGTGCGGCTGAAAACCATCGGCAAAACATTAGATCTTCCCCGCAGAAACCGTGAAGCTCTCGCAAAAGCCATTGCGGAAACATCCGATAATGATGGTCTTACTCTCGTTCTGGCCTTGAATTACGGCGGTCGTGACGAGATCATGGGAGCAACCAGAAAAATTGCGGAAAACGTAAAAAAGGGTCTTCTTGAACCACAGGATATCACACCGGAAATTTTCGAATCTGCACTGGATACCGCAGGGATTCCGGATCCTGATCTGCTCATCCGCACCTCCGGGGAGCATCGCCTGTCAAATTTTCTTCTCTGGCAGCTTGCCTACACGGAACTCTGGATTACCGACACCATGTGGCCGGATTTTTCGGTATCTGACTTTTATGATGCGCTGGAATCCTATAAAGCGAGGGAACGACGATTTGGAAAGACCAGCCAGCAGATAAGCGGAATGGCTAAAAAAATCGTTACCTTTTTTTCCGGAAAAGGTGATGAATGAGCGCTATCCGAAATTACTTCGATAATTCCACGACAAAAAGAATTATTGTAGGTGTTGTCTTCGGCCCCCTGGTTCTTTGGATATTCTGGAACGGCGGTTATCCTCTTTTTGCTTTTCTTGCGCTGCTGACCCTTTTGGGGCAGTGGGAGCTCTTCCGGATGTTGAATGGAAATCTGTGTTTTTATCACCATCTCACAGGGTATCTTGCCGGGCTGGCCATAGTAACAGATGCCGCAGTTTGTAAATCCGGGCATATACCCCTCATTATTGTAACTGCGCTGATAATTTATTTTATTATCGAAATAATCACCGGAAAGGAGCAAAAGCTCAGAAACATTTCACATTCTCTTCTGGTGACTCTCTATCCGGCGGCATTTATCGTATACTTGTTTAAGATACTGATGTCCCCGTGCGTTATTTTAGGAAATGATAACCGTTTCCTCCTGGTCTATCTGGTTCTTGTCATATGGGCTTTTGATACCGTGTCATATTTTGCAGGACGATATTTTGGAAAACATCCATTTTTCCCGTCAATCTCCCCCAAGAAAACAATAGAAGGATTCTGGGGAGGAATAGCCGGCGTCGTTATATTCGGTAGTGCGGTCACACTGATAACCGGGTATTCTTTCCTGCAAATCATGATTGTGTCAGTTCTGGCAGGATTTGCCGGGCAGGCGGGGGATCTCTCCGAATCAATTATCAAAAGGGATGTCGGGATCAAAGACTCCTCGAATATCATTCCGGGGCATGGAGGCATTCTGGATCGTTTTGACAGTATAATTTTTGCCGCGCCGGTTGTTTATTTGTACCTGCTTGTTTATTCATTCGGGAGGTGATTTTGAAACGCCTTATCATCCTCGGTTCCACAGGTTCCATCGGGAAATCGAGCCTTGATGTTATAGCTGAAAATTCGGAGCATTTTCAGATTGTCGGGCTTGCTGCCGGAAGATCCGGAGACAGGATTTGTGAGCAGATCGCACGTTTTCAACCGGAAGCGGTATCTCTCCGGGATCACGAGGTTGCCTGTGCGGTACGGCAGCGGGTTGACAAAAGCATCCGCATTTATGAAGGTTTCCAGGGAATGATCGAAATGATCCGGAACCTTGAAGCGGACGCTGTGGTTAACGGGCTTGTGGGATCTATAGGGATGGTTCCGACTCTTGCTTCGCTTGAAAGCGGAAAAGATGTACTTCTGGCGAATAAAGAAACGATGGTTGCTGCCGGTAAACTGGTCATGGAGGCAGCAAAACGAAAAGGGAAAAGAGTTGTTCCCATAGACAGCGAGATGAGCGCTATCTACCAATGTCTGAAAGGGGAGAGGCAGGAGGGAGTCAGACGTCTGATTCTAACTGCATCCGGCGGGCCATTTATTGATTTTACCCGCGATCAACTGGCACGGGTTACAATAGAG
>JBAYHX010000380.1:0-3473 GCA_041665965.1 Candidatus Latescibacterota bacterium | reverse complement strand
GATGTCTGGATATTCCAGATAGCACAAAATCTAACGCTGGCAAATGGAGCCATTATTACACTCAGCGGCGGCGCCCGGGCCAATAACATCTTTTGGCAGGTAGCCGGTGAAGTTACTCTTGGAACGACGGCTTCCATGAAGGGAAACATATTGTGCCAAACACAGATTGCGTTATCCAACGGCGCAACGCTGAGCGGCAGAGCGCTGGCACAGACCGCAGTTACATTAATCGGCAATGCAGTTACCCTGCCTGCCGAAAAGTTAGTATTCGAAGTTCAACCCGGCAACACGATAGCTGGTGAAACGATCACACCGGCTGTGACAGTAAAGATAGTAGATGCAAACAATAACCTGATGACGGGTGATTCTGGGAATGTGACTTTAGCGATAGCCGCAAACCCTGGCGGCGGGTCGCTATCGGGGACGACGACTGTTGCGGCATCTGGCGGCGTAGCGACGTTCAATAACCTTTCGATCAACAAGACAGGGACAGGATATACGTTAGGTGCAAGCAGCCCTGGCTTGAGCGGTGCGACCTCAAACGCATCTAATATCAATGCAGGTGTGTTACATCACTTTGCGATAGGATCGATCAGCACGTCGCCGACAGCCGGAAGCTCATTCAGCGTCACTATCACAGCACAGGATGTGAACAACAATACCGTACCCGGCTTTACGGGAACGGTTGGCTTTACAACGAATGCAGGGACAATCAGTCCGACTGCTTCGAACGCCTTTACGAACGGTCAACTCACGCAGAATGTCACCGTGACGCAGGCCGGAACGGGTAAGACAATCACGGTTACGAAGAGCGGAGGATCGGAGAACGGAACGAGCAACCTGCTCACAATCAATCCAGGTGAAGCGGCAAAGGTGCTTGTTGAAACAGCTGCGGATGGCAGCGGGACAGTGGTACAAACACAGACCATTGTGCTTGGGAGTTCAATTACCGTTTATGCGATTACTCGAGATGCGAATAATAACTTTGTCGGTAATGCCGCAGCGGACAGTTGGGTGTTTATCAATGTAACCGGTGGAGTTATTGCAGGAGATCTGGTACAATCGGGAGATAAAAAGAGTGCGGTGTTCACGGGAAATGCCCCGGGCACAGCAGAGATCAAAGCGACCTCCGGAACATTAGCTGCAATAAATTCGGGGACAATCACGGTATCCGGTCTGCAGCCGCCCTCGAACTTTATCGTTTCCGATGTACCCGATGACCAGGGTAACAGCCTGAAACTCACCTGGACCGTCTCGTCTTCCGAGACGAACGGTATGGTTTCATACTACCGCATCTATCGCTCGCTCATCAGCACGCTTTCAGATTCTGTAAAATCCATTAACCAGTTCACCGATATCAATGATGTCACCGCATGGGAGCAGCATGCCACCGTACTGGTGGATTCGGTGGCTGCGGGAACTACCGAATACACCGACACCGCAGTGGGCCTCTCGGGAGTCCCCTATTCCTACTGGATACAGGCGGTAAGCGCGGGTGGAAACAGCGCCAAGATCGCAGCGGAAAAACCGACCGCCGTGAAAGAGCAGAATGCGCTTCCTTCCTCGTTCCGTCTCGGGGAGGCCAGTCCCAACCCATTCAATCCTTCCACCACCATCGAATATTCTCTCCCCCGAAATGCGCGGGTGCTTCTGCGGGTATACAACATCTCCGGGCAGAAGGTAGCCACACTCGTGGAAGGAACAGTTTCCGCCGGCAACCATTTTGTGGTCTGGTATGCGAAAGGGATGCCCAGCGGGGTGTATTTCTATGCTCTGCGAGCAGAGGGAGGATACTCCGAGACGAAAAAAGTTATGCTGCTGAAATAATATCAGATGACCATGTGAGTGAATAATCCGGTTTCAAAGGAGTTATCCCATAAAACGCATTGACATGGCCTACTTTAACCAGATGGAGGGTTTTATGAAGACTTTCAGAACAAATAAAACATGTTTTCAAAAATACGCGTGTTTCATTGGTGCGATGCTGACAATTGCGTTAATGGCGCCTGCCATCGTTGATGCGGTTGCGGTAGCGCCTCCTCTTGGAACGATCAACACGTATGCGGTTCTCTCCAAGACCACAGCTACCAGTACAGGTGGAGGCACGATTAATGGGGATGTCGGAGTTGATGGTGTAGCAGGTTGGGAACCGGGGACGCCGCCTGCAACAGTGAACGGTATGATAAACGTGAACAATGCTGCCACAGTCCAGGCTCAAATCGACTTGACAGCCGCGTATAATAACGTCGATGGACAAATAGTTGATGCTACCATAGGTACAGAGCTGGGCGGGAATACCCTAGCGCCGGGCGTTTACGATTCAGCCGCGGGCACTTTTATAATAACAGGGGATCTCACGCTCAACGGCAATGCGAATGATGTCTGGATATTCAAAACGGCCTCCTCACTCACCACGGCAGCAGGCGCCCCCGGCGCCCCCGGCAGCCGTGTTATCCTGACCGGCGGCGCAAAGGCCAACAATATCTATTGGAAGGTTGGCAGTTCAGCGACTATCGGAACGTACTCTCTTTTCAGTGGAAATGTACTGGCTGAGGCAAGCATAACAATGAATGCCGGCTCAACGATGAGCGGTTCGGCTTGGGCGCGGACCGGCGCGGTTACATTTAACGGTTCTGTTGGTTTTAGCCAGGCGTTTTTAGCTTCAGTTATTACCTCAATCACCAAAAATGAATTGACGCCTAATGAGTTCTCGCTCTCTCAGAACTATCCAAATCCATTCAATCCTTCCACAACAATTCAATACAGTCTTGTGAAGTCGGGTAGGGTTACACTGAAAATCTACAATGTGGTTGGTCAGGAAGTTGCCACGCTTGTGAACGGCCACCAGGAGGCCGGCCGCTATACTTTGACATTAAATGCCAATGTAGGAATAACCAGCCTCTCAAGCGGTGTGTATTTCTACCGTCTGGAAGCCGGATCCTTCGTTTCGATGAAAAGGTTGGTTTTTATGAAGTGAGTGCTAAAAAAAGTAACGCCGATGTCCCGAAGAGATCCCCAAGGAAAAATCCCTTCAGGACAAAAGGATCGCTGAATGACTGTTCCTTTCTTATTGAGGTGAAGAGAAAAGGAGGACACTCTCTTCAAGTAACAAGAAACACGGTTGAGCCCAGATTGATCGAAGATAAGCTGAGAAATTTCATAAGAATATGTAATTAAAAGGAGTTACCAGATGAAACGCATGCTTGTATTTTTATTATTTATAATCGCGCTTGCAGTCGGCAGCAATGCCTTTGCACAAGATTTCGAAAGTCCCCGTTTGTCATACGGTTTTGGCATGGGCGGCGCCCAGGGAGATAATACCGGCTCCGACAAATGGGTGCAGCATTATCGTGCATTTGTGCAGTATAGACTCGTACCTGAATATATGATGGGGCAGGTTAGTTTGGGATACGCCAAACTCCGCGCTGATGAGTACAAAGCGGATATCATCATGCTTGACAATAGATTTCTCT
>JBAYHX010000379.1:0-3478 GCA_041665965.1 Candidatus Latescibacterota bacterium | reverse complement strand
TTGCAAAAGTCTTTTTTTGAAGGCAGCCCCTTTTCTGTCCTCCGGACATCCTTCCCCCGGAGGGGGCAGGAACACACTGTGGAGCAACAATTTCCCTTGCCCCCTTTTGGGGAAAGGGATTGAGGGTTAGGGGGCTGAAGTAATAAAACTTATCATTTTTTCGTTTCCAAAACGACTTCTGCGATTAGCTCCATCTTATAGAAAAGCTTTTTGCTCGATAAGAATTTTCCTCAGTTCGGCCGCTTGAACTGTGGAGGGCAGAATTTCCCCTTTCACACAAAGGGCTGCAGCAGTACCGCCTGCCTGACCGATAGCCCAGACAATCGGCATGACCCTCAACGATGAATGCGCCTCATGGGTTGATGAAATGCACCGTGAGGCAACGATAAGATTGTCAATTCCCTTCGGAACAAGACAGCGGTAGGGGATATGATAGTATGTCCCTTCCTTCAGCCTTTTGATAACGGTGCCGGTTCCCGAAGGATTATGAATATCGATGTCATATGACCCGCAGGCGACTCCATCGTCAAAATGACGGGCGCCGAGCACATCCTCTCCGGAGAGGATGTATTCTCCCATGACCCGCCGCGATTCCCGTACTCCGATCTGACAGCCGGTTTTCATGAGATAAGAATTCTTGAATCCCCGTACATATTTTATTAAAAAATTCGCCAGTTCTTCTACCTGACGGCGGCCTTCGATTTCCGCTTCGGTCATCGACCACCCATCAAGAGATGATTTTCCGATAATCCGGGTGGAATTGAAATGGATCACATCCGGCTGCACAGTATGGAATTTAAGGATATTTTCACGGGGATTTTTTATTTCGCCGCGCTTTTTCGCATTATCGTAAAGACGGTTGATTTCCCTGCCGTCCGGCATTTTGGAAACATCCACTCTCGCCATACGGAATGAGGATGTCATCGGCTGGCAGGCGCCGTCTTCCTTACGTCCGATCTCAATTTCTGCCCCGGCCCATGTGGCAATGTCGCCGTCGCCGGTAGAATCAATGAAAATATCGGCGCTTAAATCCTCGACTCCTCCCTTATGAAAAACGCGAAGGGTTTTGACGGTATTCTCTTTTTTCAGAACTCCGATAGCCTGTCCGTGGAGCAAAAGTTGAACTCCCGAGTCCAGAACAAAGCGGTCGAGAACACATTTCATCAACTCATCATCAAAATGGGCGCGGCTTTGAAGGTCGGTTGTAAATGTATTCAACCGTATCTGATCCTGCGCAGTATCATGTATTTCACGAATGCCGCCATTTTTCTGGAGGACATCCAGAAATTCCTCGAAAAGCCCCCGGATAATGAGTGTATCTCCGGCGGAGTATTTCATATACGGAAGGACAAGCGCGGAGGTGGCCATTCCACCGAGGAAGCCGTATTTTTCAACAAGGAGAACCCGTGCTCCATTACGGGATGCCGCCACTGCCGCCGGGACGCCGCCGGGTCCGCCCCCGACCACGATCACATCCCAGTGTTTCACTTTTTCCTTTGTTTTGCTTTCCCCTGCCTGTGCGAATGAAAAACCGGGCATACCCGAAAAAACTAATCCGGCCAGAGAAATATTTTTAAAGAATACTCTGCGATTAGAGAGCATTGTTTTCCCCTTTTTTAAAATTCAAATACTCTTTCTCGCAAAGTTCGCAAAAAAAAGAATATTTAGACAGGATTAACATGATTAACAAGAATAAAAAGAAAATGAATAATCTTGTATATCTTGTAAATCATGTCTAATAGTATTTCTTTTGTTTGTTGACTTTGTGAGACAATATAAGATTTAGATTTACATTGTTATTTCGTCATCATTTTGTACCCCGGATATTGTTTCAATCCCGTGCATCCACAGACCTTTCCGGTACATATTCCCAATGCTGGAAACCGCGCTCCAGCCGGGAACGAAACGCGCGCATGATGGTTTTCTCATCTGCTGTGTTTCCGGGCGCTACATCATCCACAACCGCTTTCAGTACACCCGCAAAATTCTTATTAAGTGCTTCAACGATTTCTTCCATATTTACCCGCGCCATGTGGCCTCCTACTCGTTTAGACCCATAGAAAATCGAAAGATATTGTTTCCCGTTTCTCCACGGTCCTCATACGTATACCCTGCTTTGAGATAGAGCTGCCGGAGAAGCTCATAGGATATATCAAGCCCGGAAGCATTCCTTGTCTCAACAATACCGTCGAGAAAATGTGCAGTTTTCGAGTCGCCTTTCTGAAATCCCTGATGAATGTCTCCTCCGATGTTCTGACCCGGAGGATTTACACCGTGACGGTACCGGTGGAAACTCAACTCTGTAGAGAATCTATGCGAGAACCGTTTCCTTATCTCCATGGAAATCATGTCTGAATTTGGCCCCATGGAAGATCCAAGACAGCTTCCGTAATGATCATAGACATTTATGGGATAGCTGTGTGTATATACCCAAGGTTCGATGCGTGTATACTCGAAACGTGCGTCAATATCGGGGATGTTGAAAGGCTCTACCAGGAATGTGCCGATCTGCCCTGCGAGTTTGTTGCCGAACCAGCCGGTGCCAAGTTTTGTGGTAGTGATGTCGTCAATGAACAGTTCACCATAGATGGAATGAGACCGATGCGGGAAGAAACGGAAATCGGCTCCCATCCCCGCATTGTCATGGTCGCCGTTTGTGTGCTCTGCTCCACGAAGGAACATGACCGGATTCAGATAGGAAGGTTCCAATCTTCCCCCATAGATGACCGTTTCGTAAAATCCCATGTTCAATCTGCCGGTGAATTCAATATCTATTCGATGAGCGCTGAAATATTTTTTTATCGCAACCGAATCAGCTCCGGCTTTCGGCGGATTCTGGTAATAAAATTCAGCCATAGAAGGATATTGAATAAGCTGGGCAGCTATAAATGAATACTTCAGCCGCCAAAACTCAGTTTCGAACCGGAAAAGGTTATAGGGTGAAGCATAGTCGGAAAGCCCAAGAGTACTCTCTTTCCCTCGTCCCCACCGGCTCTTATCCCTTCCGAATTCAAAACGGAAAGGGCCATCCGACCAGGTGAGGTAGGCGATTGTTTCATCGAATTCAGCGTGGTCGTCTTTGAATGTTACATATCCCCGTCCGGGCATGGTCGTTATTTTTTCCCATGCATAAGAACGGCTTCCCCATTCCTTTGAATCACGAACATCCATATAAAATCCGAGGTGATCGCCCACAGTGCCGCGAGTGGTGAAGCCATTGACGGAAATATAGATACGCTCATCTTTTGAAGATGTTTTCAGTGTGCTGAGTGTCGCCTGACGAACGATGACAGGGTCAAAATACAGGCTGTAATTGTCCCCATATGCGCTGTATAAATTTCTCCGGTTGCGGTAGACAAAACTATTGAGGAAGTCAGGCAGCCGTTCAATCGGTCCCTGGTCATCCCAAACAAGTCCCTGCCGAAGGGGTATATCCGGCCTGAACTCATCGAGGAGTATTTCCAGTTCCTCATGATCA
>JBAYHX010000378.1:0-3486 GCA_041665965.1 Candidatus Latescibacterota bacterium | reverse complement strand
TTTCCCCGTTCGAGGATCAAAAAGAAGCTTGAGACTGATCGGGCTTGCTCCGGGATAATATGTTGCGTGATTTGCCGGATGAACATAGACTTTTTCAAAAGGAATACCGATTCGTTTCAGCGCTTTTTCGGATAAACCGGTCATCCCGATTGTCTGCCCGAAGACCTTACAGATCGCTGTCCCCTGGGTCTTTTTGTACGCTGTCGATCTTCCAAAAATGTTGTCGGCGGCGATGCGTCCCTGACGGTTTGCCGGCCCGGCAAGAGGTATGAGGGCGGGGGCATTTCCAACAAAATCGGTCACCTCCACTGCATCGCCAACAGCATAAATAGAAGGATCGTTTGTCCGCATGTGCTCGTCCACAAGGATACCGCCGGTCTTGCCGATTGCGAGGCCTGCTTCACGGGCAAGTGTGACATCCGGTTTTACCCCGACAGTGAGCAGAGCAAAATCACAGTCCAGAATTACTCCTGTACTCAGGATGATCTGAAGGGAATCTTTTTCCTCACGGATTCCGGTAACCGATGCGCCGAGACGCAGATCCACTCCGTGGAGAGAAAGCTGTTGATTGAGAAGGACTGCCATTTCGGGGTCTGCCGGTCCCATCACCTGATTCATCAACTCTACCAAAGAAACTCTGATCCCTCTTTCTGCAAGCGCCTCTGTCATTTCAAGACCGATGTACCCGGCGCCAATGACAACCGCTTTGGAAGGTTTTGCCGAGTCGATATAGCCTTTGATGGCATCCATATCTTTCAGGGAGCGGAGAGTGAAAACCCTGCTGTTTTCCACTCCGGTGATATTCGGACGCACCGGTTCTGCTCCCGGGCTGAGGATGAGATAATCGTAAAACTCAGCTTTTTCATCCCCTGTTTTCACATTACGGGCGATTACTTTTTTCGCTGCCGTATCGATTTTGATAATCTCGGTGTCGATGCGGACATCGATCCGAAAACGTTTATTTAATGTCTCGGGAGTCTGCACCAAAAGACGCTGGCGATCGGGAATCATCCCGCCGATATGGTAGGGTATACCGCAGTTCGCGAAAGAAACGTAGCTTCCCCGTTCGAACAAGATTATTTCTGCATTTTCTGAAAGACGCCTCGCACGGGCAGCAGCCGATGCTCCTCCCGCAACACCTCCTACGATCAAAACTCGCATTTTATTATTCATGCCTGTAACCTGCTTTCTTTATTATTAGAACATGTCCGTAAATAAGACCTTAGCTGTTTGCTCCTGCTCAATGCCCCCTATCCCTCGATCCCTTTCCCCCATAAATGGTGGCAAGGGAAGTTTCTGTTCCACATGCTTATCCCTGCCCACCGCAAGGGGGGAAGGTGGCCTGAAAGGCCAGAAGGGGGCAGCATTAAAACGCTTAAATCCTTATTTGCGGATAAGTTCTTAGTTATTAATTATGTGCACTTCATTCTGCCGCCTTGTTAACCGTCTGAACAACAGTTTCGTTTCCGTATGCATCCATTCAGGGGAAAGCGATTCATCGAAGTCATACCTGATGAATTATATTCTTCCCCCCTTTTTCGCTTCAAAGTACATTAGCCATATAAAATAACATTTGACGAGTAACCTCTGCTAATATAATAAAATATAATAAAAATAGCTTGAGTGAAAAAACAAGTCATCTTTAAAACATAACGTCGTTTTAATCAAAATATTAAATAAAGAAAAAAATGTTTTTTCAAAAGTTCTTGAATTTTCGTATTTTATACGCTTGGATCGTATTTGGCTGTTGAAAGGATAATTAAAAGCATAATTTATAAATTATTATTTTTCTCAAAACAGAAACACAGAATCAGGAGAAATAAAGTGAAACGTTACACACAAAGTTTGAACGGAACATGGGAAATACTGTTTGATCCCGAAAACAAGGGGGCGATAGAGAACTGGGCAATAAATGAAACTATGAAATATAATCGAACCATTATTATTCCATCGACATGGAATCTTCTTGAACCGGAATTCGATGGAACTGCTTTCTACCGCACAAGATTTACAATAACTCCGGAGTTTCGGGGTAAAAAAATTCGTATCAGATTTCACGCGGTGAATTACTATGCCGAAGTATGGATTAACGGGAAAAAAGCTGGTATCCATGAAGGAGGATACACACCTTTTGAATTCGATATTTCCCGCTATGTCACGTACGATCAGGATAATATTCTTGTTGTCAGGGTAATCGATCCGCCCAATGTTACCGATAAAGAGATCGAAGGCATTCGGTTCATGGAAATTCCTTCGGGCAAGGAAGGCTGGTATGTGAATTTCTCGGGTATATGGCAGGATGTGGAACTCATTGCGACAGAAAAGACGTATATCGAGGATATAACGGTTTTCCCCGATATCAAAAAAGGAATGGTCAGTGTCTGCATGAGAGTTCAAAGCGAAGATGATTTTCATGGAGCGGTTGAGTTTAAAATCTCCCTCAAAGATGGCCAAACCGAACTTGCCCGTCAAATGCGGCCGGTAATTTTCGACCGTGGAACAAACAGCATTACCCTTGAAATTCCTTTTGGGGATTATAAACTCTGGTCTGTCGAAGAGCCTGTTCTCTACCTTCTTTCGGCCCGGCTTCTGGTAAAAAATACAACAGTAGACGATGTTGCCACTCCTTTCGGGATGCGCAGTTTTGAAATGAAGAATAACTCTTTTTATCTCAATGGCGAAAAGATCGTACTCAGGGGGCTCCTGCACCAGCAGCAGTACCCAAAAAATCTTGCTTATCCCGAAACGAAAGAGGAAGCCCGCCGTATAGTACGATTGCTCAAAGAAGGGGGCTGGAATCTTCTCCGCATTCATATTCGGCCGACCACCCCGGTTTTCCTCGATGCATGCGATGAAGAAGGGATGCTTATATTCGAAGAACCGGCAATCGGCTGGATTGTTGAATCAGACCGCCTTCGGGACCGTGCACTTACCGAGGTGCGGGAAATGGTACGAAGAGACCGCAATCATCCTTCGGTGGTTATCTGGGGTATTCTGAACGAGTCAGGCGTGCGCGGAGCGCCGGATATTCTGGGCCGGACGAAGATGTACTGGAATCAGGGAGAACTCGGCGTCCAGAAGTTGAAACCGGAACTTGCCCGCGCTATTCGCGCCGAGGACCCCAGCCGCTTTATAACCGATGACAGCGGTGCGGTTACCTGCAATTACTACCTGCCGGGAAGTTATGAGCCGGTAAGCTATTACGACAACCACCTCTATATGTCTTATCCTCTTTCTCATGCAGGATTCGAGGTATTCCGGAATCTGGGGCGGAAGGAAGATTTTTTCAAATCATTCCAGTTCGAAAGCTTCCCCCTCAATCATCGGATCACCGGCGGAAACCCGGGAAAACTTTTCATCCAGAGCGAGTTCGGGTGCGGGGGAATCCCTGTCTGGCCGGAGGTTCTATCGCACTATGACGATAATTCAGGAGTGACCTATCGTGACGAGGCGGTGTACCGTCGAATTGACAGCCTGCTCAGGGAG
>JBAYHX010000377.1:0-3487 GCA_041665965.1 Candidatus Latescibacterota bacterium | reverse complement strand
GGCTGATGCTGATCATGCTGGGCGTCATCATTTTGACCGCCGGGCTTCTGGTAATCTATATCGACAAAATTCCCTATATCGGGCGTCTGCCCGGCGACATAAATATGTACGGCAAAGGGTGGAGTTTTCATTTCCCCATCGTTACCGGAATAATACTCAGCATCATCCTGACCATAATTCTGAACCTCTTCTTCAGGCGATAACCGGCTGTGTACCTCAGCGAATATGATTATATTCTCCCGTCCGAACTCATTGCACAAAAACCGGCGGAATTGCGCGACCTCTCCCGTCTTATGGTACTCGATCCCGATGGAGCGATTATTCACCGAACGTTCACAAATCTTCCGGAATACCTCGAAAAGGGGGATATCCTGATTGTCAACGATACACGGGTCTTTCAGGCGCGGCTCATCGGTGTAAAGGAAAAAACCGGCGGGGAAGTCGAGATATTCCTTCTTCACCCTGACTCCGACGGGACATGGGAAGCGCTCTCGCGTCCCTCACGGCGGCTTCATGAAGGGACAGTCCTGATTTTCGGCGATGGGCAGCTCCGTGGAGTTGTCATGGGCAAAGGGGAAACAGGCCATGTACGAATCCGTCTTGAATCGGACAGCGAAATTGATGTTATGGTGGACATGCTTGGGAAGACGCCTCTTCCCCACTATATCCGGCATGAACCATCCGTCGAAGACCGTGAACGGTATCAGACTGTCTACGCCCGCAACCGTGGGGCTGTGGCTGCACCTACAGCCGGATTGCACTTCACGGAGGCTGTTCTTGACACTCTCGCTTCAAAGGGAGTCGCCATCGCCGCGGTCACTCTCCATGTGGGAATAGGAACATTCCGCCCCCTGACCGAGGAGATTGTTTCCAGCGACCATCTTCACAGCGAGTTTTGCGTGGTTCCAGATTCAACCGTTGAAGCTGTCAATGCTGCCCGAAAAGCCGGTGGAAGAATATGCGCAGTGGGAACAACCTCCGTCCGCGCTCTCGAAACCGCTTCAGCCGGGGGTTCTCTTCAGCCGTTCGAAGGGTGGACCGATATTTTTATCAAGCCTCCCTACCGGTTCCGGATGGTAGATATGCTTATCACCAATTTTCATCTGCCTAAATCGAGCCTTCTTCTTCTGGCCAGCGCTTTTGCAGGAAGGGAAAGACTATTTGAAGCTTACCGCGTCGCAATCCGTGAGAACTATCGATTCTATTCCTACGGCGATGCAATGCTTATTCTTTAAAAAGGTCAGCTATGAACGTATCAGCGGTGATTGTTGCAGGCGGTACGGGAAAAAGAATGAACGCCGGTATTCCCAAACAACTTCTCATGCTCGGCGGAATGAGTATTCTCGAGCGAACACTCCAGCCTTTCCTTGCCTGTGATGAGATAACAGAAATTGTTATTACCGCTGCTGAAGAGATCATCGGACCGATCACGGATAGTACAGAGCGGATACAAACTGAACAGCATATCATCGTGGTACCCGGCGGGAAAGAGCGTCAGGATTCCGTTTGGAACGGTCTTGCCGCCCTCTCTCCCGAAAGCGATATAGTAATTGTACATGATGGTGTCAGACCTTTCATTACACCGCAGATAATAAAGAAATGCATCCATGCAGCTGCGAAATGGGGAGCTGTCAGTGTGATGCGGCCAGTGAAAGAAACAGTGAAAACGGTCGAAAATGACAGGGTGATCGAAACTCTGGACCGTTCGAAACTCTGGATAACCCAAACCCCGCAGGTCTTTCGCACCGTTCTTATCAGGGAAGCTCACGAGCGCGCACGGCTTGACGGTTACTATGGAACGGATGACTGCATTCTTGTTGAGCGACTGGGACATGAAGTACATATAATTGAGGGAGATGAAATGAACATAAAGATCACCACTCCCGCCGATCTGAAGATCGCCGGGGCTATTCTGGCATTATTCGAGAATGGAGAAAGACAATGCTGAGAATCGGGCATGGCTACGATGCCCACCGGCTCGTGGAAGGTAGAAAACTGATTTTGGGAGGCGTGGAAATCCCCTGGGAAATGGGACTTCTCGGCCATTCTGATGCCGATGTACTGTCACATGCAGTCGGTCATGCCCTCCTTGGGGCTATGGGTATGCCGGATTTGGGGGAGATGTTCCCAAATACCGATCCAGCTCTCGAGGGCATTAAATCTCTTGAACTGCTCCACCGTATCGCAGCACTGATCAATGACCGTAACGGAGAGATACAATCCATCGATACCACCATTGTCGCTCAGGAACCGAAACTTTTTCCCTATAAAGAACAAATGGCAATAAACATTGCTGATGCTCTGGACATCCCCCGTGATTTGATCTCAATCAAAGCGACCACGACCGAACACATGGGATTCACCGGCCGCAGGGAAGGTATCGAGGCTCATGCAGTTTGTATAATCGAGGTAATATATTAATGAAAATAGCGGTTTTTATGGGCGGCTCATCAGAAGAACGTGAAGTATCTCTGAACAGCGGAAAAGCAGTCGCCGGGGCTTTGGAATCGACACATCATGAAGTGGCCTCGTATGATGTTGAATGGATCGGCAAAAACACCCTCTTTACTGCAATTGAGAAGATTTCCCGCAACGGCACCGATGTTGTCTTTCTCGCCCTTCACGGCGGTCTGGGAGAAAACGGAGGCGTTCAGGGTATTCTCGAAGCCGCGGGTATACCGTATACCGGTTCCGGCATAACCGCCAGTGCTGCGGCGATGGACAAAGTCATTTCCAAAATGCTCTTCCGGTGCGCGGAGATTCCGACAGCACCCTGGATTTCCGGGATTCTTTCTGAAATCTCTCTGAAACGCATAGAGAAGGAAATTGGTTTCCCGTGCGTTGTCAAACCGGTAGACCAGGGTTCAACGATTGGCCTAACAGTCGTAAAAGCCTGTGAGGAATTGAAGGGCGCTTTAGAAAAATCGTCTTGTGTCACCCCGCTGGTAATGGCAGAAGCCTTTCTTCCGGGGAAAGAGCTGTCGGTGCCTGTCCTGGGCGGAAAAGCGCTTCCTGTCATCGAGATACGGCCGAAACACGAAACGTACGATTATGAGTGTAAGTATGTATCCGGCATGACCGAATATCTTGTCCCCGCCCCCATACCGGAGGAACTTTCGAGGAAGGTCGGGGCTCTTGCGGAACAGGTGTTTTCTGTCCTGGGACTGAGGGACATCGCGCGAATTGATTTCCGTCTTGACAAAAACGGCTTTCCGGTCTGCCTGGAAGCCAATTCCCTTCCCGGCATGACAGCAACAAGCCTTGTTCCAAAATCCGCCGCAGCTTCGGGCATCGATTTCCCGCAGCTTGTGAACACCATAGCGGACATGGCATACCAACGGAAAGGAAAACGTTGAACATGGCACTGAAAGTTTATAACACCCTGAGCCGCAGGAAAGAAGATTTTGTACCTCTCAAGGATAACGTTGTAAATTTCTATGCCTGCGGTCCAACTGTCTACGATTATTTTCACATCGGCAATGCCCGC
>JBAYHX010000376.1:0-3487 GCA_041665965.1 Candidatus Latescibacterota bacterium | reverse complement strand
TTCTGCGACCGGGCGTTTGTGAATCGAACCGGCGGATTCGAGGGGCTTGCGCTTGCCGATGATGTGCGGAAACTTTCATTTACCTGCGGAGGCTGCTGCGGCAGGGCTCTTCACCGTAAGCTGATTCACCTGAAAAAGAAAGCCCGGCAACACGACAATATCGAGCCGGACGAGATACTAGTCAAACTGGCGACCTGTATAACAAAAGACAATTTCCACGGCCCCTCATGCCCGCATCTTGACTATCTCAAGGATTTGATACAAAAAGCGGGACTCTGTTTCTCTCCGGACACCCATATTTCGAAAAGGGCGGAAGAGAAAAGGGCAAAAGGGATTTATAAGGAATGATGGAATTCTATCATTGACAGGGTAGTGAATATAAATATATTGTGTTTGATGGCCGTGTATATAATAGTGTCATTAGATATTTCATGAGAAAGGTTTTCACTATGTCAACCATTACGAATAAAGTATTTGAGGAAGCACTCTCCCTGCCTTCTGATGAGCGGGTGAGTTTAGTCGAAAAACTCCTCATGAGCCTTAACCTTCCCATCCAGGCGGAAATAGACCGGCTCTGGGTGGAGGAAGCTGAACGAAGGGTTTCCCAAATTGAGACAGGTGAAGTAGAGCTCATTCCGGGGGACGAAGTATTCGCAAAAATACGACGGAAGTATCAGAGATGAGATTCTACTTTCATCCTGACGCAGAAGTCGAATTCGACAGAGCTGTGGGGTATTACGAGCAGTTCCAACCCGGTCTTGGTCTCAAATTCACTGAAGAGGTTTATGCTGCAATCGCACGGATCATTGAATATCCCGATATATATTCTGCACTATCGAAGAACACGCGAAGGTGTCTGATAAACCACTTTCCATTCGGCTTAATCTACCAAGTAAAAACCAATACGCTTCGAATCATTGCAGTGGCCAATCTTTATCGGAAACCGGGCTACTGGAAAGAGAGAATTTAGAAGAACATTTGGATAATTTTTTGCAATGGTAAGGGAAAAAATGACAGGTGCAGGACTTTGAAACGACTCGTTGATTCTTTAAAATATTTTTATATCTTGAATGAACGAAGGAGAATCCGATGAACGGTTCTGGACCGGTAACATTGTCTCAAGTCGAAAGAGCACTCGAAGAACTTGGTGGACAAGCAACATTTACTGAAATACTTGATCAGGTTACGAAACTTAGAAACGGTGATTACTCTCACTACCTCAATTGGCGAAACTACCAGGAAACAACCCGTCAAGTAATTCAAGATCATTGTCTCGGCTATGCGAAGTACAGAGGGCAAGCTCGCTTTGAGAAAGTCGGTAACACTTTTCGACTCAGCTCATCGCATCCTGCGTCAGCTCAAAGATCACAACCAGTACCAGAAAAACTCACCCCGAGGGCTATAGATTTTGAAGACTCGAGCCAACCCGAAAGGGTGCGACAAGAAGTATACCGTATTCTTAGGGACACTGCACTTGCTCGGACTATAAAGAAATCACATAAGTACCAGTGTCAGATATGCGGGCAAACACTCAAACTTTCAGATGGTACACCTTATGCTGAAGCGCACCATATTGTGCCTTTAGGTAAGTCCCACAATGGCCCAGACGTTAGCAGCAATATTCTCTGTGTTTGTCCAAACGACCATGTTCTGTTGGACTACGGAGCCATCAAACTGGATGAAATCCGCTTGGAAGGAATTGGAAAGGAATTTATCGACTATCACAATGAGAATATTTATAGGAAAATATTGGTATAACAACGGATTCCAGAGAAGAACCCACAGACCTGATATTTTTCACCATAGAATACCATGTTTCGTCGATTTCAATAATATTCTTACTATTCTTTATTCTTTTTCTTTTCCAGTTTTTCTTTTCTTTTTTCTTTTGTAGTTTTCTGGGGCAGTTTCTTCTTGTCTTTTTTGACGTCTTTTGATTTTGACATAACAATTCCCTTCCTTATACAATGATGATCTGTAATGAGAACGTAAAAAACGCCATCCCAACAAAGGTATATCTATTTTACACAAACGGACAGCTGTTGTCAAGTATTTTACACAACGCGGGCGCAGTTCTACCCCAGGAAAATTTTCCCTGCATCGAATAAAAATTTCCCGCTGAAAAAGATGAGGAAAACGCCGCAGATTCCAAAGACCACTTTCTGGAACATTCTTCCGAACACATGGCCGCCTTTGAACGAGACCGCGGAAAGGAACGAATACCAGATGAAATCGCAGAGCCAGTGGACAATTGCGAAAACGACAAAGCCCAGGATGCCGAATGTCACCGCCTTTGCGATCAGGCTTGCGCCGACCGTTGCCCACCAGATCAGGAAATAGGGATTCCAGAGGCTGAGGAGAATCCCGGCCACCAGCGGAGTGCTGCCATCGGAAATGGAGTTCTCCTGCGCGCCGTTCATGCTCCGCAGCATCCCGATACCCATAAAGAGAAGGAATACGCCGCCCAGGGAAAAAACCACCGCTTTCACTGTGGCTATGGTGAGCAGGTATCCGACGCCGAGAAATATCCCGGCCATCAGGGGAAATTCCACAATGCCGTGGCCGACCGCAACCATCACGCCTGCATAGGGAGAACGTGCGCCTTTGCCGATGGTGACCGCGGTTATCGGCCCGGGAGACATCACTCCTGTGAGAGAAATAAACGCGGCTTCGAAGAGAAATGGGATCATGAAAAAGTATCCGTTAGGGTTCGGGTTCGATAGTATAATATATTATCGACACCGACGATATTTCAAGAAAGTTCCAAATAATACTCTGGGTAAGAAAATCCCCTCTGCCTGTCGGCATCTCCCCTTGTTAAGGGGAGACTCCATCTTTATCTTTTTGAACCCCTTTAATAAGGGGGTCGCCGCGTTAAGAGGAGGGGGGATCTGTCTCAGAGGCAAAGAGGTATCAAATGCCGCCGCCGAATATCATAAAAAGAATCTCCGACACCCTCTGGGAAATTCCGGCAGGCTATAAGACCGGAATGCGTGTTCCGGCGCGTATCTATGCCACCGAAAAACTGCTCGCCGAAATGGACGATGGCGTGTTCGAACAGGTTACCAATGTGGCCGCGCTGCCGGGGATAGTGAACTATGCCTTTTGTATGCCGGACGGTCACTGGGGATATGGATTCCCCATCGGCGGGATGGCTGCGATGGACCCCGAAACCGGGGTTATCTCTCCGGGCGGCATCGGGTTCGATATCAACTGCGGGATGCGGCTCATCCGCACCAATCTCACCTTTGAAGAAGTGAAACCCCGCCTGCGCGAGCTGGTGGACAAGCTCTTTACACGAATCCCCGCAGGGGTCGGCGCGAAAGGATTCATCCGGCTCAAACGCGATGAATTCCGCGCGGTAGTCGAACAGGGATGCGCCTGGTGCCTCAAAGAGGGATATGCGACCGGGGACGATCTGGAAACCACCGAAGAGGGCGGATGCGTTCACGGCGCTGATGGTTCGAAAGTGAGCGATAAATCGGTC
>JBAYHX010000375.1:0-3521 GCA_041665965.1 Candidatus Latescibacterota bacterium | reverse complement strand
TCCGCGGTATCAAAAAACACCCCCCCATAGGGGGTCTTCAATACCTTGCCATTCAAAAAGATGCGCTTCGCTTGCAGCTTTTAAGCCCCCCTACGGGGGGGATCTGGGGGGTTGCCTTTCAGAGATAGATTCAACCCCGCAGCAAGCTGCGAGGTGTTCTTTCGAAAAACCCTGATTCCATAATATTTCTATAATGCGGGATCGAACCAGGGAACTGCCCCGATGCACTTTTCTCTTTATTTTATTGAAATAATTTTTTATATTTTAAAAAGCAATTTTCAATGCAAAATTTCCAGTTCGGTTACACCAGGAGCGACCAGATGAAAAAAGATATCTCCACCGATTGTGTGCATGCCGGAGAAGACCGGTTTAAGCCGCTTGATTCGATTACAACCCCGATCATTCAGTCATCGACCTTTGTATTCAGAAACTCCGAGGATATCAGCAGATATACTCAGAAACAGCATTTTCGCTATGAATATGGCCGATATGGCAACCCGACACAGCGGGCGGCCGAAAACAAGCTCGCCAAGCTGGAGGGCGCCGAATCGGCGGTTCTGTTTGCATCGGGGATGAGCGCGATTATCAATACCCTTCTTGCGGTGTTGAAAGCGGGCGATCATATGGTAATAACCGATGATGCATACGGGAAAACGCTGACATTCTGCAAGGCATGGCTTCCGAAATGGGGAATTGGATGTACTGTAGTGAAAATGGGTGATTATGAGGCAATCGAGAAAGCCATCCAGCCGAACACCCGTCTGTTTTTCAGCGAATCGCCGACCAATCCTTACCTGAATATCATGGATTTTTCGAAACTCCGGGAGATCAAGAAAAAATATCCGAAGATGATGGTTGTTTCCGACTCCACATTCGCCACGCCATACAATCAGCGGCCGCTGGAGCTTGGCGCAGACATCGTCATACACAGCGCAACCAAGTATCTTGCCGGACATAATGATATTCTTGCCGGAGTTGTTCTGGGGAATGCCGATCTTGTTGAAGAGATTGTAAACTTCCAAAAGATAATGGGGGGAGTTATCGATCCTCACTGCGCCTACCTTCTCATCCGCGGCCTCAAGACGTTCGGCATCCGCATGGAGAGACTCAACAGCTCCGGGGAGATAGTCGCCAACTGGCTGGAATCCCATCCGAAAATCCGTCGCTGTTACTATCCCTCTCTGGAAAGCCACCCGCATCATGAGGTGGCGAAACGGGAAATGAACGGTTACGGCGCTGTTGTGACTTTCGAACTGGATGGCGATCTGGCAGCTTCCAACAGGCTTCTGGATAACCTGAAACTCTGTTACATTGGACCGTCGCTCGGAGGCTGCGAAACTCTCATCACCCATCCGGCAACCGTTACCTATTATAACTGCACCCGCAAGGAGCGGTACGAGTTGGGAATTCTGGACAATCTGTTCCGGCTTTCAGTAGGTTTGGAAAATCCGGACGATATCATAGCCGATCTTGACGGCGCCATAAAGGCAACATAAAAAATCCGAACACTGTGGGATAGTAAATAAAAAACCCCTCGGTAAATGTATCGAGGGGTTTTTACATTTAATAATCGGGAACGTATCACCATCCAAGTCTCAACTGTACCGCTCCCCGCTTGTCTTCATTCGTTCCGGGAATATCGGAAAGTTCGTCGGAAAAATAAGCGGCGTCAATCTGAAAAACTTTAAGATTGATTCCGACACCGGCAGTCGGGTAACCCGAATTAAGTCCAACCCGCAGCGAAATAATGCTCAGGTCCAGTTCGCCGCCGACATGGATTTTCTTGAACATATTCTCGCCGTTCAAGTTGAAAAAGTCGATGTAATCGGCAAGAAGAACCACACGGTCATTATAAAAACGTTTTGCGATACCCAGATCGAGTGAATTGTTTCTCCCGTAGCCAATGTCATGGAGAGTAGCGCCAACTTCGGAAGAAATAAGGGGAACTTCCCAGAGCGTTCCCAAATCGACTGCAAAATGGGTAGTCTTGTTTTCCTTGGCGTCATCTATGATAGGCTGCATGATCTCATCGATATTCCCGAGGTCGGTGGCTTTAATCTGGAACAACGATGCTGTACGGCGCTGCATGTATTTGAGATTAACGCCGACTTTCAAACCGGGATAGAGCATCGTAAGCGGTTTGGAGAATCCCAGCACTACTGCGGTGTTCGCTTCCCCCTGGCCCCAGACACGGGGTTCGTAAATGCCGCGGTCAACTTTGAAAGCGACATCTTCGGTGCTGAATACCGCCAGTCCAATTCCCATGCCGAGGGCGTTAACTCCGATATCCACCATCGGGGCGACATTCAGCCTTCCCCATTTGCTGTCATAGGGCTCCAGATCCTTGATAAACTGGTCCTTCTGCTGCGCAGTTAACGTGTCAAAATTCTGAAAAGATTCCTTATTGTCGTTGATGAACTGAGCCATATCCAGGAGGTCATTGTTCCCATAAAGAGGCAGATTCATAATAGAGAACCGTATGCCATGAATACGGGAGAGCAGGGCAGGATTGTCGATAAAGCCGTTATATCCCATCCCTCCGGCGATACGGGCATCACCCATGCCAATAGCTTTTACATTCCTGTAGGATATCCCCTGTCCGGCGAATGAAACAGCCGTAAAACTGAAGATCATCGCACAGAGAACGCCGAAAATCAGAATCGTCTTTTTCACGATTTCATCTCCATCTTTTTCAAGGGGTTACCTGCTGTTCCATTTATTAAACATATTCACATAATTGGTATTTTTCGGTACAGATGGATTTCCGGTATCCTCATCAATCAAACCGTCGCCGTCTTCATCTTCCCCGTCGATTGTTTCCTCATCAATTTTATCAGTGCCATCGGGTTTTTTATCGCCATCGTTATTTATCCCGTCATTATACCAATAAAAATTAATAATGGAGGCAATCTGGTGGATATATGTCTTAATCTCATCTGGGCTGAGTGTAGTATTGGACTTGCCCAATTCGACAAGGCTGTCCTCTCCCGTTTCGAGAAGAGTAAGAAATATGTTGATTAGGCGGTTGATATCATCCGGGGTATACCCTGGAATGCCCTCGGCGGGACCTGTAGCCAGCTTGCCTGTTTTTCCGAGAAAGGCGGTGAGGCCAGGAAAAGATGCCCCCGATTTTGATGTCACCCCAGAAAAAGCAAAACCATCAAGCGTTCCGGTCTTTATTGCGTCGAGATTTATCTGGAAATCATTCGAGTTAATAAATCCGTCGCCGTTGGTGTCGCGGAGGCTGAGAACTCCGGAGAGGATACTCGACACTGTGTAATCAAGGGCTATATCCGTTTTCTGAAGGTCGCCTCTTGCGGTATCGTTCCAGATCGACGTAAGCTTTTGGTTTATATCCATATTTGCTTTGTACCAAGCGGTCTGTTTGCCGGGTTCATCTATCTCCATCTGGTCAAGTTTTGTAAGTAACGACAGACTCCCCGTAGATGATTGGCCTTTATTTGATTGAACGAGGTCGACAATTTCTGTAATTTTCAACCCGGATTGAAGGATCCTCGCCT
>JBAYHX010000374.1:0-3523 GCA_041665965.1 Candidatus Latescibacterota bacterium | reverse complement strand
TCTTCAGATACATGTGAGAACGGTCCATGTCCTATATCATGGAGTAGTGCTGCCAATCTAATAATTCTTTTTTCTTCTTTGTCCAAATTGAGATTATCTGCAATCGAACCAGCAACATGACATACACCTAAAGAATGTTCGAATCTAGTATGTAATGCACCTGGATAAACAAGATAAGCAAAAGCTAACTGACGGATACCTCGGAGTCTTTGAAAAATAGGAGTATTAACGATGTCTGCTTCTTTTGAATCAAGAGAAATGAAATCATGAATAGGATCTCTGATTTGTCTTTTCTCTGTCATGGAATGTTTATATTCCTATATTATTGACTATCTTTCGTTTCTTAATTAAGTATAGTATAATCCTTTATATTTCTTTGTCAATATTTTTTTGAGTTAATTTTCTTTTTTTTCATTTTTTAACCTGTTATTTATAAAAAAATTCATATATTTTTTTTCCTTCCCCCCTTGCTTTTCACCCAAAATATCCTATATTGTATAAAGAAGAAAAAATACTACAGATTATACTTCCGGCTTTGTTAACAACCTCTTCTCATTCATAGAGTTACGGATTTATTTCACCATGGAAAATTCCTGCGGATTCGTCCATCTTCATACCCACACCATGTACTCGCTTCTGGATGGCGCCATACGTCCGAAAGAGTTGATCGCAGCTGCTAAAAACTGGGGTATGGGCGCCGCCGCCATCACCGACCACGGCAACATGTTCGGCGCGGTGGAATTCTATCTCAAAGCAAAGGAAGCCGGCGTAAATCCCATCATCGGCTCTGAGGTTTATGTAGCCATCGAGGGAATGTCTTCCCGGAAAGCAGCCCGTGGAAACAACGACGGCGCCAACCATCTTGTACTGCTTGCCGCAACGGATCAGGGGTATCGCAACCTGATGAAAATTGTCTCTCTCGGCTATCTCGAAGGATTCTACTACAAGCCCCGTGTCGATAAAACCGTGCTCCGCGAATATCATGAGGGACTGATCGCGATGAGCGCCTGTCTCGGCGGGGAGATTCCGCAGCTCATCCTTCAGGGAGACCCCCAGGAGGCGGAACGGGTAGCGCTTGAATATGCCGACATCTTCGGTGCGGACAATTTTTTCCTCGAACTGCAGGCTCACGGCATAGAAGCAGAGAATACCGTACGAAAGGCGATTGTGGAACTGTCACGACGTACCGGCATCGGTCTTGTCGCCACAAATGACGCCCACTATCTCCTTGCCGAACATGCCGATTCCCACGACGTTCTCCTCTGTATATCCACCGGGAAGACTCTCGAAGACGAAAACCGGATGAAAATGGAAACCAAAGAGTTTTATCTGAAATCGCCGGAAGAGATGAAAACCCTTTTCGCCGAATATCCCGAAGCCATAGAGAACACAGTCCGTATCGCCGAGCGGTGCAATGTGACCATTAAAACCGGGGAATTCTACCCGGTGAAATTTGCTGTGCCGGTGGATTTCGAGGGCAATACCGACGACTTTCTTGCGCATATCGCGGAAGAGGGTCTCCTCAACCGTTACGGGGCTAAAGCTGAAGAATACCGTGACCGCATGCTCTACGAGCTTGACATTATCAAAAAAATGGGGTTCGCCGATTATTTCCTGGCTATCTACGACTGCACCAGGGCGGCACGTGAAATGGGCATCCCGGTAGGAACGGCGCGCGGTTCGGCGGGAGGTTCCATTGTGGCGTATGCAATCGGCATCACCAACCTGGACCCGATGGCGTACGATCTCATTTTCGAGCGGTTTCTCAATCCCGAGCGTGTCAGCATGCCCGATTTCGATGTTGATTACGCCGACAGATACCGTGAAAAGATGATCGATTATGTAAAAAACAAATACGGCGAAGATCATGTCTGTCAGATCATCACGTTCGGTTCGATGAAAGCCAAGCTGGTTGTGCGCGATGTGGGAAGGGTGCTCAATATGCCGTATGCGGATGTCGATGTCATCGCAAAACTCATCCCCAACGACCTTGGAACAACGCTGGAAAGCGCTTTTGAGCTTGTCCCGGAACTCCGCCAGATGGAGAAGAAGGATGAAACATACCGTCAGCTCTTCCGTCACGCACGTATTCTCGAAGGATTGAACCGTCACGCCGGCACACACGCAGCAGGAGTGATCATTACACCGGGACCCTGCACCGAATATCTTCCGCTCTACAAACAGAACGAGGATATCACCAGCCAGTACACGATGGAATATGTGGAGAAGATCGGCTGCCTGAAAGTCGATTTTCTCGGCCTCCGAACGCTGACAGTCATCAAAGATGCTGTGGATATGATTAATGCCGGTGGAGAAAAAATCGATATCAGCGTTATCCCTATGGACGATCCCGATGTGTACCGTCTCATGGGGCAGGGAGAAACGATCGGCATATTCCAGTTCGAAAGCGCAGGAATGCGCGATTACCTTCGGAAATTGAAACCGTCCTGCATCGACGATCTCATCGCAATGAACGCGCTCTACCGTCCCGGGCCGCTCGGCTCGAATATGGTGGACGATTTCATCGACCGCAAACAGGGCCGTAAAGAGATTAAATATCTTCACCCGCTCCTCGAACCGGTTCTCAAAGAAACCTACGGGGTTATCGTCTACCAGGAACAGGTGATGAAAATCGCCCACGTTCTGGCCGGATTCTCTCTTGGGGCTGCGGATGAACTCAGGCGTGCAATGGGAAAGAAAAAAGCCGATGTGATGGCGAAGATGAAAAGCCGGTTCATCGGCGGAGCGCACGATAAAGGGATCAGTGACTCTGTGGCCGCAGAGGTATTCGATCTTATGGCATTTTTCGCCGGGTACGGTTTCAATAAATCCCATTCGGCGGGATATGCGATCCTTGCGTACCAGACTGCCTGGCTCAAAGCAAGATATCCCGCTGAACTCATGGCGGCGACCCTGTCGTCCGAAATGAATAACATCGAGCGCATTGTCATACTCATTGAAGAATGCCGTCGCATGAATATCGAGGTGCTGCCGCCCGATGTCAACGGGTCATTTGCCGAATTCACCGTGGAAAACGGGAATGTTCGGTTCGGTCTCGGCGCCATCAAGAATGTAGGACTCGGGGCAATCGAATCCATTGTCAAAGCCCGTAATGAAAAAGGCCTGTTCAAAAACCTCCACGATTTCTGCGCACGGGTCGATCTCAAAGCGCTCAACAAGCGGATGCTTGAATCCCTGATCATGGCCGGTGCAATGGATACTTTCGGGGCTGAACGCGCACGGCTTTTTGCGGGAATCGATGCGGCTGTTGAATATTCCCAGATGGAGCAGCGCGAAAGGGCAATGGGGCAAATCAACCTCTTCGGCGACCTTGCCGGCCCCGGCGCGGATATGTTCGATGCGGCGGAACTTCCCAATGTCCCATCCTGGAACAGGATGGAAAAACTGGCAAATGAGAAATCAGTGCTTGGTTTCTGGTTCTCCGGCCATCCACTCGAAGGCTACCAGGACGAGTTGAACGCGTTCGCAACTCCGTTCAAATTCCTGGTGACCAAAAAAGACC
>JBAYHX010000373.1:0-3585 GCA_041665965.1 Candidatus Latescibacterota bacterium | reverse complement strand
TTGGAAAGGAACCGAACAAAGGTGTCAATCCGGATGAGGTTGTCGCACTTGGGGCAGCAATTCAGGGCGGCGTTTTGACCGGAGAGGTGAAAGATGTCCTTCTTCTTGATGTTACCCCGCTTTCTCTTGGAATCGAGACTCTGGGGGGTGTATTCACCAAACTGATCGGGCGTAACACGACTATCCCCACAAAGAAGAGCGAAGTATTTTCAACAGCTTCCGAAAATCAGACCTCGGTGGAAATTCATGTGCTACAGGGGGAACGCGAAATGGCGGCAGATAACCGCACAATCGGAAGGTTCCATCTGGATGGCATCCCACCGGCGCCCCGCGGGATTCCGCAGATTGAGGTGACGTTCGATATCGACGCTAACGGGATATTGAATGTGGCGGCAAAAGACCGGGCAACATCAAAGGAACAGACAATCCGGATCGAGGCTTCAAGCGGTCTGAATGAATCTGAAATCAAGTCGATGGTCAAAGATGCCGAGGCTCATGCAAACGAAGATAAACAGAAACTGGAAGAAATCCAGACCCGTAACCAGACAGATCAGCTTGTTTACCAGACAGAAAAGAATCTGAAGGATATGGGCGACCGTATGGATGCGGACACCAGATCCAAAGTGGAATCTGCGCTCGAACACGCAAAACAGACGCTGAAAGGTAACGATGCAAAAGAAATCGCATCGGCCCGTGACGGTCTCAATACAGCCTGGCATGAAGCGGCCACAAAGCTTTATGGGCAGGGTGGACAGGGAGGCCCCGGCGGTCCCGGCGCTCAGGGTGGTCCGGAAGGGCAGCAAGAAGCGCCTCATGCGGAAGAACCGAAGAGTGACGATAAAGGCACAAAAGGGGGAGGATCCCCTGTTGATGCTGATTACGAGGTAATTTGATAAGTTTAAATAAAGGTTTTATGGATTAATCGAAAATATCCGGGCAGGGATTCCTGGAATGCGAGTCCCTGCCGCTGTTTCGAAAAAACCTGTTGGTATATACCGCAACAAATATGTATATTATTTTAATGTCCACAAAAAATTAGCATTCTCCAGTAGCGAGTGCTAAAAAACCAAAACCTCTTGAAAGGAGGAAGTACCATTGAAGATTAAACCTTTGGGAGACAGAGTGATTGTAAAACCTTCCGAATCCGCGGTAAATAAAACCCCCGGCGGTATCATCATACCCGACACCGCGAAGGAAAAACCACAGGAAGGCAAAATTGTGGCAGTAGGTCCCGGCAGGACAGATGACAATGGCAAGATTATTGCCATGAATGTCAAAGTAGGAGAGAAGGTTCTCTATTCCAAGTACGGCGGTTCCGAGTTGAAGTATGAAGGCGAGGAATACCTCATCATGTCCGAATCCGATATTCTTGCAGTAATCGCATAACTGTAACGTCTGAAAATAAGACAATGGAGGAAATGATAGAATGGCAAAAGAAATTCGTTATAATACCGATGCCCGGGCCAAACTCAAATCAGGCGTAGACCAGATGGCCAATGCTGTCAAGGTCACTCTGGGACCAAAAGGCCGTAATGTAATTCTCGACAAAAAATTCGGCGCTCCCACGGTCACCAAGGACGGAGTCAGTGTGGCCAAGGAAATCGATCTCAAGGATAAATATGAGAACATAGGCGCCCAGATGCTCAAGGAAGTCGCCACAAAGACTTCCGATGTCGCCGGTGACGGTACCACCACCGCAACAGTTCTCGCTCAGGCAATTTTTGCCGAAGGTTTGAAAAATGTGACCGCAGGCTCCAATCCCATGGAATTGAAAAAGGGAATAGACCTTGCTGTCAAAGCAACAGTAGCTCATCTCGCCAAGATATCCCGACCGATAACCGGAAAAAAGGAAATCGCCCAAATTGGCACAATCTCTGCCAATAATGACAGTACCATCGGCGATCTGATAGCCGAGGCTATGGAAAAAGTGGGCAAAGACGGTGTCATCACTGTGGAAGAGGCGAAGAGCATCGAGACCACTCTTGAAGTGGTCGAGGGTATGCAGTTCGACCGTGGATATATCTCCCCCTATTTTGCCACCAATCCTGATACCATGGAAGCCATTCTTGAAGACTCCATGATCCTTATCCATGACAAGAAGATCTCCGGTATGAAAGAACTTCTTCCCATTCTGGAAAAAGTAAGCCAGACAGGGCTGAATCTTCTCATCATCGCCGAGGATATCGAAGGAGAAGCGCTGGCAACACTGGTTGTCAACAAGCTCCGCGGCATTCTCAGAGTGGCTGCTGTAAAGGCTCCCGGCTACGGCGACCGTCGCAAAGCCATGCTTCAGGACATTGCAACTCTTACAGGCGGCAAGGTTATCTCCGAAGAAATCGGATTCAAACTTGAGAACGTCCAGATTTCCGATTTAGGCAAAGCGTCCCGTATCACCATCGACAAAGACAACACTACCATCGTCAAGGGCGGCGGAAATCCGGATGACATCAAAGGCCGTATCAACCAGATACGCAACCAGATCGAAGAAACCACCTCCGATTACGACCGTGAGAAGCTCCAGGAACGTCTGGCCAAGCTTTCCGGCGGTGTAGCGGTCATCAATGTCGGCGCCGCGACTGAAGTCGAAATGAAAGAGAAAAAAGCCCGTGTCGAAGACGCCCTTCATGCTACCCGTGCAGCGGTTGAAGAAGGTATCGTTGTCGGCGGCGGAGTCGCTCTTTTGCGCTCGATAGCAGCAGTCGAAAAGGTCAAAGCGACAGGCGACGTGGCAGTCGGTGTCGAGATTGTAAAGAAGGCGCTCAGAGAGCCTGCCAGGCAGATTGCAAACAATGCCGGTATCGAAGGCTCTATCGTGGTCATGAAGACTCTCGAACTTCCCGAAAACCAGGGATTCAACGCTGCCATCGAGAAATATGAAGACCTTATCGAAGCCGGTGTTATCGATCCCACCAAAGTGGTTCGTTCAGCTCTTGAAAACGCCGCTTCAATCTCCGCTATGCTCCTTACCACCGAAGCAATCGTGGCAGAGCTTCCGGAAGAGAAAGAACCCCCTATGCCCGCAGGCGGCCCGCACGGCGGCGGAATGGGTGGAATGGGCGGAATGTACTAAGAAGTAAAAAGTTAAAAAAAGCGCTCGCTTTGTGCGGGCGTCAGGCTGTTGACAAAGCCTCTCCGAAAGGAGGGGCTTTTTTATTAGGAAGTTAAAATAATGCTTGTATTATCTCATTTCAAAGAGTACAACAAGCACAGCAATAACAGTGATATGAGCATGATACATAAGCGTGGGCAAAAGCAATTGAATTTAGAGTCTATCAATATTGAGGACATGGCGCTCAAAGACCATTTACTCAGGATGATAGATCGCATTATGGATTTCGGGTTTGTACGAGAGAAATTATATCCGCTGTATTGTCCGGCTCTGTCATAAATTTTGTGTAAATGGATAATTGTTGGTAGTTGAATATTTCTTCTCCCCCCTCCGGAGGGGGGAGCATATCGTAATATTATAGTAAACTCACTCTTCCCTCAAATCGAATAGATAACTGTTGAAGGGCAAGGTTCCAGTTTTGAATGGGCATTGTCCATTTTTTTTGGATATTTTTCAACGCCATATATAGTAATTTA
>JBAYHX010000372.1:0-3589 GCA_041665965.1 Candidatus Latescibacterota bacterium | reverse complement strand
CCGATGTCGAACGTGCGGTTCTTGGAGCTTTCATGCTGGAGCGGGAAGCGTATTACATGGTCGAGGATATGATTACCAACGATCTTTTCTACAAAAGCTCTTAAAACCTCACCCGGCTTTAGGCCACCCTCTCCTAATTAGGAGAGGGTAATAACAGGAACATAACGAGTTACCCCCTCTCCTGAATAGGAGAGCGGGGTTAGGGGGTGAGGTGAAGAAACACTAGAAAATGATGCACAACTGGCTTTTTACTCATAAACTCCGAACCGGGTTTGAATCCGGGCGTTATATATAATGAAGAAAACTGCAGAATTATCCGTTATGGAAAAGACCGGGCAGGAGAGGAACAGCATGGCAGGGAGAAGAACGGTCAGATTGGCGGTAATCGCACTCATCATTATTGGCATGGGGGCTTTGACCTATCTCTTCCTGTGGGGCAAATTATTTCCCTATTCCCCGGTTATCGTGGGATTCTCGAAGCATGAACTGCCGCATACAGTGCTTTTTGTTCAAAACGGGGCCGGCTTTCAGGAATTCAGCCGCGTTGACTCATTGATCCCCTCCGTGGAGGAGTTTCATCAGCTCAAATTTACAAAGAAGCCACGGATATTCATTTTTCGGGATAGAGAAAGCTATCTGCGGCGGACGATTACCGAAGCGAGATTCTATGCATATCCCAACGGCAGCCTGGTGATATCGCCCTGGGCGGTCAAAGAGGCCGAGGAAGGCAAAATTTCGCTGGATATCTATGTGCGTCATGAATTATCGCACACGCTGCTCTATCAGCACATGGGAATTTTAGCCGCCTATCTCTATTATCCAAAATGGCTTATGGAAGGCATTGCAGTCTACAGCACCGGTCAAATGGGGACATCGTGGTATCCCGGCAGGGATGAAACATACGGTTATATACGGCAGGGCAATTTCATGCCCCCTCAATTTTATAAAACCGGCAGGGAAGACAAAGTAAGGCTTGATGTGCCGTATAGAATTACCTTTATTTATTCCGAGTTCGCCTGTATCGTCGATTATCTGATCGCCGCGCAGGGAAAAGAAAAATTTTTGAATTACATGAAAACGCTTTTGAACAATAACCATCATGACAGGGTGTTCAAAGAGTGTTATGGAGTTGATTTTGATCAATTCCTGCTGAAATTCAAAGACTCTGTTCAAAGTTCTGAAAAAATGTAATAAGAGGGCAGAAACCCTATGAAACCGGCTCAGCAGAAGTGGAATGCGGAGGATTACCGGAAGAATTCTTCGGCGCAGCAAAAGTGGGCGCAGGAGTTGATTGCGAAACTCGCTCTGAATGGCGGCGAATCGGTGCTTGATATAGGATGCGGGGATGGAAGCATCAGCGCCCGGCTTGCGCGGGCTGTCGGGAGTGGAAACGTGCTCGGCATCGATCAGTCCGAGGATATGATCCGTCACGCCTCGGAGCAGTATCCTTCCGCGGACTATCACAACCTGTCTTTCCTGCGTATGGACGCACGGGACATCCGCCTCCCCGCGCGGTTCGATGTCGCATTCTCGAACGCTGTCCTTCATTGGATAAAAAACCAGGGCGCGGTTCTCCGGGGCGTGCGCGCCTGTCTCAAATCCGGCGGCAGGATACTGTTTCAAATGGGCGGCCGCGGAAATGCGGACGAGTTATTCTGCATCGTTGAGGAAATGTTACAGCACCCACGGTGGCGGCGGTTCTACGAAAATTTCACATCGCCCTACCATTTTCATGGGCCGGAAGAATATGAAACATGGCTTTCGGAGAGCGGATTTCGCCCGCTCCGGGTTGAACTGGTTCCGAAAGACATGGAGCATGAGGGAACGGCGGGGCTCACAGGGTGGATGAGGACAACCTGGTTTCCCTATACAGACCCGCTGCCGGCAGAGCTTCGCAATATCTTTCTTGAAGAAGTTATCGAGGCTTATACAGCGGCGCACCCGGTTGATTCACTCGGTAATACGCATGTCAAAATGGTCCGTCTGGAGGTCGAGGCGTGTACACTCTGATAATTCTCCCGGCTTCTTCATTTGATGAATCGGCAAAAAGTGTCTTGTTGATGCCGTCGCTCTAAAAACCTCACCCGGCTTACGGCTGCCCTCTCCTGATTATGAGAAGGTAAAGATAATGCGCATAATGAGTTATCCCCTCTCCTGAACAGGAGAGGGGACCAAGGGGTGAGGTTTAACACCGTTAGAAGACACCTCCCTTTTCATTTTCCCCTTTGAAAATCCGCCCGGTTTCTTCATTATTGTTCTTACATCCTGAGATTTATATCTTGTGAATCCTGTCAATCCTGTCTATTCTTTGTTTCATATTTCAAAACAGGAGACATCCATGCGAATATCGGTCATAGTTTTCGGCGCTTTTATTCTCTCTCTGGGCTTGTGCGGCGCATACGCGCAGACTCCCCCAAAGCTCCTTTCCGCGCCGGACATCATTCCCCCCGCGACCGAAGCGATGCAGCGCCCGGAATTCTGGATTTCGAAGATCGGCCCGGACGCCGAAAAGGTTGTCATGACCCCTGTGCAGATCGCCGCGCTCAACCGTTCCAACCGCTCGCGCCCTCTGGTAACAAAGGACATCAACGGCGCGCCCTATTCGTTTGCGGACATCATGAGCAAGCGTGAGTTTTTCGGCATCCAGTTCTATCCGCAGGACCCCCTCACGGTCGTTCCTTTTCCGGGCGACAGCCTGCGTACCGGGCTGAAACAGGTTCGCGAATATGTCACCCGCCAGACCTGGTGGGACAGGAGAATGCTCCCTTTCCCGGAAAGGGTGAAAGAAGAGATCGTCGAGGCCATTTACGAGAATGCCGTCCCGGCCACAGTCAGGCCCAGGTACGGGATCATGGTGAGCCGCGCGCTTGTGCGGTTCGTCCCCTCCGAGCTGAAAGCCTTCGGGAGCCAGTATAACTGGCTTGACCTGTTCAACATGGAGGCGCTCGACACCGGTTCCGCGGTGGCAGTCCTTCACGCTTCCAGAAACGGCGACTGGTACTATGTTCGGGCGGAGTATCTCTACGGCTGGGTACGGGCGGAGCAGGTGGCTTTCGGCGCGGCGAGCGATATACGGCGGTTTTCTTCCCCGGAACCTTTTCTTGTCTGCCTCGCGCACAAAGTCCCGGTGTATGCGGACAATGGATTCACAACATTCATGGCGGACATCTATCAGGGCGTGCGGCTTCCTTTCAGGAAAAAAACAGACCGGGGATATCGGGCGCTCCTGCCGTGCCGGGGCGCAGACGGCCGTCTTTGCGAGGCGGAAGTGTGGCTGAAACCGGATGCGGATGTCAGCGTCGGATACCAGCCGTTCACCCAGAAAAATATGATAAACACCATGTTCCGCCTTCTTTACCGCCCGTACGGCTGGCATGATTCCGAAAACGAGCGCGACTGCTCCGGCGCAATCATGACCGTTCTGCGCACATTCGGGATTTTCACCCCGCACGGAACCACCTGGGAGCTGCACAACGCAAGCCGCGTGTTCGCGTTCCCGAAAGGGACCCCGAAAGATTTTCTCTACCGGACTCTGGATGCCTGCCCTCCGGGGATCACCCTCTGCGGTCAGCGGGCGCATGTTGTCATG
>JBAYHX010000371.1:0-3593 GCA_041665965.1 Candidatus Latescibacterota bacterium | reverse complement strand
GTCGCCCATTATGTCCATGAAGATCGGCCCTGGATCATGAAGCCCAGAAGCGGGGATTGAGTTGTTATCTGGTGGACAGGGTTATTCCCATGTTGCCGGAACGTCTTTCCGGGGAACTTTGCAGCCTTCGGCCAAACGAAGACCGTCTCACCAAAAGTGTGTTCGCAGTTCTGGATGCCGAGGGAAATATCCTTTCTTCCGAAATCGCCGACACGGTCATCAATTCCCACATGAGGCTCAATTACCAGCAGGTGCAGGCTTTCCTTGATGCAACCGGAGATTACGAGGCCGAACTGATTCCGGGAGAGGTGCGCGAATCGCTCATTGTCCTTTCCGACCTGACCGATATTCTGAACCGCCGACGGGCAGAGCGAGGCGCGCTTGATTTCGAGCTTCCCGAAACCCGTATCATCCTTGACAAAAACGGCAGACCGAAAGACATTCTCAAACGCGTCCGCCTCAAGTCCCACCGTATGGTCGAGGAACTTATGCTCCTCGCAAACACGGCCACCGCCAGTGCACTCGGCGAAGCAAAAGCGCCGTTTCTCTACCGCTCCCACGACACCCCGGACAGCGAAAAGCTTGAGATTTTCGGGGATATTGCCCAGTCGCTCGGCTACGATTTCCGTCCCTCGCTTGCTGAAAGCCAGATCTATATAAAGAGTTTCCTTGAATCCCTGCGTGGTAAGCGTCATGAGCGGATACTCAACATGCTTCTGCTCCGCTCCATGAAAAAAGCGGTATACAGCCCCCATAATCTCGGCCATTACGGTCTCGCGCTGCCAACCTACGCGCATTTCACCTCCCCTATCCGCCGCTATCCCGACCTGATACTTCACCGTCAGCTCAACCGTTACATCCTCGGGAACGGCGCCTCTCCGGAAAACCATGACATCCCCTACTACGAGAACCTCGGAAACCACCTGACTTCCCGTGAGATAACAACCGATTCCGCCGAGCGCGACTCGGTCAAGATGAAAATCGCCGAATTTATGCAGGCACATCTCGGCGAGGAGTTCAACGGCAACGTTTCCGGCATCATTCCCATCGGCTTTTTCGTGGAACTCGACGAATACTTCGTGGAAGGCCTCGTCCATGTCTCCAGCCTCGATGACGACTACTACGAGATAGATGAGCACGGTGTGGCCATGGTAGGGAGAAACAAGGGAAGACGGTTCATGATCGGCGACCGGGTCATGGTCATCGTTGCCCGCGCCGATAAAGAACGGGGAGAAGTGGATTTCATGGTGGTGGAAAAGGAGAAAAACAGAGGAAAGAGGAAATAATTAACACTGCATTCTGTCATCGGTCTCTTCGACAAGCTCAGTGACCGGCGTTTCTTCGATTGACGGGGCTATATTGGACATTGACACCATTCTGGTCACTTCGACACGCTCAGTGACCGAATTCGACTCGGTGACCGGTATAGTCCCTCCGACTGAAGGGCGCCCGGTGGCTGAGCTTGTCGAAGCCACCCCTTCTCTCGGATGCTGTTTGTAATTTTTCGATAATTCGATCAGTTTATCCTTATTGGCTTCAATAAGCGCTTTTTTCTTTGCAAGGCTCCCCCCCTGCAACTGTTTTTCACGGTAGAAAGCTTCATCGATCCGCGAATATTCCTCAAAATAAACCAATTTTATCGGATGCTTTTTCCGTTTATAAATTGCTCCCAGAAAATTGTCATGTTCCCAAAGACGTTTTTCAAGATTCTTTGTGCTTCCGGTATAATACGAGCCATCTGCGCATTCGAGAATGTACAGGTAACCCCTCATATAAATCTCAGGTATTTCGCTGCGCTACAATTCATAAGGAGAACAACCCTTATTCACCTCCATTATCCAAATAAATTACTTGTTAGTACTAATTTGTCAAGTTATTTTATCCGCTGACATCTCTCCTTCCCTCACCTGCTTCAAAACCGTTCTCCATTCTTTCTTGCCTTTTTTGTCCTTCCGCTTCATATTGTGATATATGATTCATTTCTTTCTTTCGCGTTTTGATACAAAGAGAATATAATGGCCTCCGATTCCCTTTACGAATACTCCGGCTCCATTCACGTACACTCAAGTTACTCGGACGGGCTCCGCACCATACCGGAGATCGCCGAAATCGCTTCCCAGGTAGGGATAGACTTTCTCCTTTTCGCCGACCATATGACACTGGAGCCTCTGAAGGCGGGAATGGAACGCTGGTTTGGATCGGTGCTCTCCATCATCGGCTATGAAATCAACGATCCGGACAATAAAAATCACTATCTCGCATATGGTCTTAAAGAGGTGCTTCCCCCGGGATTTTCCGCCAAGGAATATGTTTCAGCGGCGCGCGATGCCGGAGCTATCGGATTCATTGCGCACCCTGATGAGAAAAGAACGGCTATTCCTGAAATTCCACCCTACCCCTGGACTGCGTGGGATGTTGAGGGATACGACGGCATCGAGATATGGAACCACTCCTCGGAATGGCTGGAGAAGATCACCCATACAAATAAATATTTCCGCCTTTTGCACCCTCTCAGTTATCTTCAGGGGCCGGAGCCGGAAACGCTCGAACGCTGGGACCGTCTCAACCTGCACCGCGCAATGCCGGGTATCGGAGGCACCGACGCCCATGCCTACCCCTACCGTGTCGGGCCGGTTACAATTTATATATTCCGCTACAAGGTGCTGTTCAGGGGAATTCGAACCCATGTGCTCCTCGATGAACCGCTCCCGGAAGAAGCTCCACGGGCCAGAGATATAATTATGCAGGCGCTCAAATCCGCACGGTGTTATATTACCAATAAACGCTGGGGAGATTCACGGGGGTTCAGATTCAGCGCGGTATCAGGGAGCGATGATTATCAGATGGGCGATACAATACAGGCGGAAAGCGCGGAATTCCAGGTAAAACTTCCCCTGCCGGGTAGGATTTCCCTTCTCAAGAACGGTGTGGTTGTCTCCGCTGTGGAGGGTAATGAACTCCGCTTTTCCACAGAAGAACCCGGCGCTTACCGTGTTGAGGTAAAACGGAAAAAGAGGCCGTGGATCCTTTCAAATCATATACGGCTGGGAATCTGAACAGTGGCTGCTATCCGCAACGGAGGAAAAACTCTCCTTCTGAGGAGGCGACCATCTAAGACTCAATCCGCTTTCCAAGGGGAATATTAAGAATAAGGAATCACCTTGTGCCGCATAAATATGAGGGAACAAAAGGCTAACTTAAACGTTCCAACATTTGTGGATTTTATTTTTTATATACGTGAATGCAATGAGAGCAAATGATCTGAAGTCATGACGCTTTTCAAAACTCTGGCATCGGCAAGAAAATACTACTGAATTTTCATATGGGGGAAAATAATGACACATGAGGAGGAATACGTTTCGGACGGTGAAGACAAGGGAAGTTTTATAGATGACGAACCCCATGAGGAATGCGGAATATTTGCCATCTATGATCATCCCAATGCCGCCGAAATGACCTATCTCGGTCTCTATGCTCTTCAGCATCGTGGACAGGAGTCATCGGGAATTGTAACATCAGACGGACGTGACATTTACTACCACCGCGGCATGGGGCTGGTAAGCGAAGTTTTTGGCGACCAGGCGATTTTCCGT
>JBAYHX010000370.1:0-3601 GCA_041665965.1 Candidatus Latescibacterota bacterium | reverse complement strand
CGTTTCCTATTGCAGTTACTCCAAAGGCAGCACGATCAACACAGGAATTAGCGCCTATCTCGACATTATCGCCAATTTTGACGATTCCTATCTGAGGAATTTTATAATAGTGGTCACCATGAGGGGCGAAACCGAATCCATCTGCCCCGATGACCACACCTGAATGAAGAATGACACGATCTCCGACAATACAGCCATCCATAATAGTCACTCGCGGATAGAGGAGGCAGCCACTTCCTACCCTGCTTCCAGCAAGGATTATCGAACCAGGCCCGATAACTGTTTTATCTCCGATTATGACTTTTTGCCCGATAACTGCATACGCCCCAATCGATACACCGTTACCAATACGTGCATCGGGATGGATATCAGCATGGTGATGTATACCCTCCGCAACCGAAAGAGAAGATCTGGTGTTGAAAAATTCCAGCAGCTGCAAAAAAGCGAAATATGGATCCGGAACTACGAGAGGAATACATTTGGAAGGAACAATAGTTTCTTTCGATACAATAACGGCTTTCGCATGAGATGTTTCCAAATATTTGAAATACTTGGGATTTGAAAGAAAACTTATTTCATCCGGGCCGGCTTCATCCAGGGAAGCAACACCTTTTACTTCGATGTTCTCAAAATTAGAGGGTGTTTCCGCCCCGATTATATGAAGAATGGTATCGAGTTTAACGCTCATTTTTTTTGGACATCCTTTTCCAATTCCTTGAGAATAGTATCGGAAATATCGTACTTTTGGTTCGCGTAAAGAACCGGCCCCTCAGCATCGAGAATAAAATCATACCCGTCATTTTTCCCGAGACGAGTTATTGCAGCATTTATTTTATCAATAATGGGCGTTAAAAGTTCTTTTTGTTTTAATTCCAGCTTTCCCCCGGTTTTGTACAATTCCTGATAGTCAGCATCGAGCGACTCTCTGATCTTGCTTAGTTCTTCAGCTTTTGTCTTTTTAATCTCTTCTGTCATCAAAATTGCATTCTTATCGGCTTCTTTTACCTTTGCCTGATATTCCTGAGAGTTCTTCTGCAGTTTGTCAAGTTCCTGTTTTTGATATGCATCGACCTGTTTCTGAGCTTCCTGATATGGCGGGTATTTGCTGAAAATATATTGCGGGCGGATATATCCGATCTTCAGTTCCGCAATTACACTGGTGGAATACATAAAAAAAAGAGAAAGAAAAAGAGAAAAAACAGCAGGAATTTTCACACCACGAGCCATGTACTGCTCCTTTCAACAATCATATACCCTTTTACTTCCGATGGTGAATAAAATAAAACATACAATTTTACGAAAGAGATTTATACATGCTAAGAGATCAAAACATATTGCCGAATTGGAAATGGGTATGCCATCCGCTGACATGATCAACCCCTTCCAGTTTATCAAAACCGTAGCCGACGTCAAATCCGATAAGTCCGATGCCTGGAATACTGACTCGGGCGCCAACACCGGCAGATCGTTTCACATCGAAAGGATTTGTCTCAGACAGATTGCGCCAGGCATTTCCGATATCATAAAAAGCAAGAGCGTACACCATCCTGTTCACAATTGGGATCTGGAGTTCAAAGTTATTAATAAGCATCGTCTCACCACCAATTGCAGCTCCATCAAGTATGGGGCCGACATCACGATTGGAATAACCGCGCACAAATCCGTCATAACTTGTTCCACCCGGCATGAATCTCTCGGAGTAAGTCACATAGGTGTTTTGATCATATCCTTTTAAAAAACCGATACGCGATCTATTGCAAAAAGAAAGATTCCAGAATAGAGGGGTGTAAAACTCATCATTCAAAAGATATTTATAATATGAGAAATCCCCTCCGAACGGTCCGCCAGCGACCTCAATAGTTGCTGATGTTCTGGAGCCATCGGTTGCGAATGTCGGGTCATCTCGAGTATCACGAAGGAGCATGAAACTGAGAGCAGATGTCTTCCCCGTCTGGAGATAATATAGATAGGTTATTGATGGATTGGTGTAATTGATATCTTCTAACCGGTATGAAACATATGCTCTTGAATCGGAAGGCCAGCTCAGTTTTCTACCAAGACGGATATAGCCGCCCCGCCTACGTTCCTGATCATAAACGTAAGAGTTATCACTTTGCTCAATATTGTACAGAGTAAATGAAAAGCTTGTCTGAGTATCAAAAAGCCAGGGTTCTGAAAAACCGATCTGGTAGGACTTGCGAGTAGAACCCATATCCACGCTGGTATTAAACGATTGTCCCTTGCCAAAGAGATTTCCGTTGGAAAAAGAAAGAGTGCCTACAAGTTTATCGCGTTCGGAGTATCCGCCGCCGATAGATGCAACTCCTGTTTGTTTTTCGGAAACTTTGTAAATAAGATTGACATCTTTTCCGTTTTCATCAAGGGAATATGTTGGCTCTACTCCTTCTTTCCCTTTTTCACCGCCGAAGAAGTTCAGGAGATTAATATTACGGGCGGATTCTTCGAATTTGGTACGGTTAAATGAATCACCCGGCAAAAGCTGAATTTCCCTGCGGATAATTTTATCCTGTGTTTTGGTGTTACCCTGGATGATTACTTTTGCGATTTTTGAAATTGTATCTTCCGCAATATCATATTCAATGTCTATAGAATCATTATTGACTGTCTGAATCGGATTAATCTGAGCACGGAGATGACCGGAATCGTTATAATGAACAGTAATTTCCTGCCATGCCCTGCCTACCAGCATTTCGTTATAAATATCGCCTTCTTTGTAAAGGATAAAAGGACGAAGTTCGCTTTCTTTAAAAATTGAATTTCCCTGAAAGGTGGTCTTCCCAAATTTATATTGCTGGCCTTCATTAATGGTCAGGATGATTTTTGCTGTATCATTTTTGTGGTTAATAGTGAGGCTGTCGGAATAAATAGAAGCATCGCGGTAACCTTTGGATTTATAGAAAGACACGATTTTTTCTTTATCTTTTTCAAGAGCCTCCTGCTTATATTCTCCAGAACTATACCAATGGTCTTCTTTTGTATCCATAATCTTTTTGATTTTACTCGAACTGATATTCTTATTCCCCTCGAAAGTGATAGATTTCACTTTTACTTTGTGGCCTTCATGCATGCTGATAAGCACATCAACACGAGGAATACTGTCCTGTGCGACTGGAGTGAGTTTGATATCAACCGTTGCCGCTCGGTATCCTTTTTCGTAATATAAATCCAGAATTTGTTTGTTCATCTTTGCGATCTTACGGTTTCCTATTGCCCGGTTTTTCGCAATGTCTATGGCCGGTATGATATCCTGTTCCTTGATTTCCTTGAAACCCTCAAGTTTGAATGTATTTATTGCGGGAAGTTCTTTTACATGAATTATTATATTGATTCCGTCCTCTTGCTGCTCGGTGGTAATACGTATGTCATCGAAAATATCAAGTGACCATAAACGTTTAATAGCCTCGGAGGTATTATCCATGGAAAGCAAGCTGCCCAGCTGCAGACCACTTTGATTAATGACAAGGGGAGTTTTTGCCTGGATATTCCCCTCGACTGAAATTTCCAGAATCTTTGTTTTATTCTGTGCAAAGATGGTACTTTGTAGCCCAAGAAAAAGTAAAAGGAAGGCGCCGGCTACTGT
>JBAYHX010000369.1:0-3609 GCA_041665965.1 Candidatus Latescibacterota bacterium | reverse complement strand
AATACCAATAGCGAAAAAATCAAAGTGTTCTTTTTGCCTCCCTATTCTCCTGAACTCAATCCAGACGAGTATCTTAACAGTGACTTGAAAGGTAAGGTGCGTTTGGGTTTACCAGCGAGATCCAAAAATGATCTCTTAAAGAAAACTCGCTCTTTCATGAGTACTTTGCAAAAACATTCAAAGCATGTGAAAAATTACTTCAAACACCCATATATATCTTATGCTGATTGTTCACATATTTAATCACCGGAGCAATAAATAGAGTACCTGACAAAAATTATGTTATTATGGGGAATATATGCAATGAAAACGGCCAAAGTGGTGAAGGTAACGGAATACATCTTCAGGGACTTTCTCAACTCATGACGATATATGGAAATGTCTGTTATAATAATTATAATAATGGTATTCGATTGCAAATAGAAGATACGGTTGAAGATGATCCCGCCGCAATAAACAACATGGTAGTTGGGAATGTGGCTGTTCTCCATGAAGAAGATATAAGCCGTCCGTGGGACAAAGCTATTTCAATTGAAGATCCGAGCAACAGTGCCGCGGATAACATAACCGGTCAATTATGAGATAAAACGAAGTTATAATAGGAGAATTTACGATGAGCGAATTTACGAAAACACTAATTGTCGATGGCGTCGGCGGTGGCGGCGGAAATTACGCTACAATAAAGGAAGCGGTTGATTATTTCATTACGAATAGTATCGGTGGAGTTGTTATCGTAGAACAGGGTTCATATGATTTTGATGGAACAGGATATAAAACAACTGTGAGTATCCCGGATAATGTAACCCTTATCGGTAAGGGAGACGTTATACTCAATATAACTGCGAATATTCCGGTATTTCGGAATTCGAACTATTCAAGTGGAACAAACGAACGAATTGAAATGTCAGGATTCATCATAGACATTAATTACAGCTCGGGTGCGTATGGCTCAAATGTTATGGGTGAGCAACTGCATTATTGAGGATATCACTTTTTCTGTATCTTCTTCTCAGGGAATAACGAATGGATGTTCGGCCATAAGATTGGAAGGCGATTCAACAGATCAATGTGAAGGAAATGTGATAACCAAATGTAATATCGATAGTTTCGGTAAATTATTAAATTCCAGTTTTAATTATGGCCACGGAATATTATTTGATGCTTATTGCAAGAAAAATGTGATCGACAGCAACTACATTCATGATTGCCAGGGTCATATTTTTATTGATGATAATTCGGAAGAAAATATTGTTTCAAACAACAACTTGTATTCCAGCCCATCCTCCGGCGCTGATTATGAAGCTATCCATTTTCGCAGCAGCCATTATAAATGTGTAAATGGGAATACCATTGATGGAGCAGAATTAGGATACCACGGGATAAGAATTGAAAAATCTCTGGGCTGTAGTATCCTCAATAATACATGTAAAAATCTTTACGGGAATGGTATTCTTCTTGACAGTTCTGATGAAGAGAACCCCAGCGATTATAATTCCATTGTGGGAAATATATGCCATAATTGCGTAACAATATGGAATATTCCTTAATAATAACTGCCAATACAATGCTGTTAATGGAAATAACGTTTACGGCAACACTGCATGGGGTATCAGGGAAAGTGACAATGAGTCCGGAGCTTTAAAAAATGATTTTGTTGGTAACGTTTGCAACGGCAATAGTAGCGGACAGATATATCGGCATAGACACAGACAGCATATGCGCAAATAACATTACAACATAGAGATTATGCTCTATCCCTCCTTTAAATACACTTTATTCATGCAATATTACTGCGGGAAATATTTTTCCAAAAAATACGGAAAAAGTTAAGAAATGGTAAAAGCCTTTTACTATCTCCCGCCTTTCCGGCAATTTTCTTGACTCTCATAGCTGCCAATGGTATTTTCCAAGCAGTAAAGAATATTCAAATCGGGGTAGAATACATGACCAGAAACTATGTTGTGTCTCTTCTTATTATGGGCAGTCTCTTTTTCTCACCGGCGGTTTTTTCAGAAAATGCCCCTCCTTCCCGTTTAGTGGATGCACCGACCGCGGGTTCGCTGCAAAAACGTGGATACATGGTGGAAGGCCAGCTTTTCGACGGCGGCGGGATGACCTGCCGTGCGGGATTCGGGCTGACCGATATCATTATGGTTGGGATTTCTTACAGCGGCTCGCAGATTATCGGGAGCAGAAACGCTTCTTTTCAGCCCCATGTCGGCGCCCAGGTAAGGATCAGGCTTGTCGAGGAAACCATGTCAATGCCCGCTTTTTCCATCGGATTCGACAGCCAGGGCGATGGCCCCTATGTACGCGGGGACAAACTTAACCGCTTCCGTAACAAATCAAGAGGGGTATATCTCGTGGCTTCCCGGAATTACCGCTTCCTGGGGTATCTGGGCATCCACGGAGGCATCAACTTCTCGCTGGAAAACGATGACGGCGACAAGGATCCTTCATTCTGGGCAGGTCTGGACAAAGATATCGGAAAAGATCTGGAACTATGCGGCGAATATGATTTTGCCACCAATGATAACAAGATCGACAGCATGACAGCCAACCGAGGATACATGAACGGCGCGGTGAAATGGCATCTGGGGAAAATGTTCATTCTGGAATTCGACCTGAAGAATATCCTCCGGAACACAAAGAAAAATTTTACCGGGGGTATTGATGAGAAACCCGAGCCTTCCCGTGAGATAAAGTTCATGTATCAGGGGAAGTTTTAATAATGCAGGAGAACTGTCTTTCGAATCATTCGTAAAGAAAATAATTCCGGTTTAACCCCCTATAATATATAAACTTAGTGATTATTTATTCCCCCCCCAGCTTTTGGGGGCGACCCCCTTGTAAAGGGGGTAAAAAATTCTTCCGGCGACTGAGCTTGTCGACGTCGCCGCCGGGTGCAATATGGCAGGATGCCGACAGATAGAAAGGATTGATTACGCAGTGACTGTTGGCGAATACATTTGAGAATAGTCCAGGTTAACTATATTTTTACTTTTTTTACTCTGTACCGGTAGTAGAGAACAAGCTCGATGGCTACCATCGCGAAATTGAACAGGTAGAGGAAAATCACCGGATTGATGTAACCATCGGTCGTTGCGGCGAAAAATTTGAACAGGATACCTGAAACATACCCCATAAATACGAACCACAGGAAGATGATGGAAACTCCTTCCACGCTTCGGGTCTTCAGCGTTTTCCTGACTGCTGCCGGCCAGGAAACTCCCCAGCAGAAAATCATGATACCTTCAAAAATTGTCGCTGGCAGATTCATGTATGACCTCTCTTTTATCTGCTACATTGTTAATAATCCGGAAATAAAGAACAAAGCGGGGAATAATAGGATATATCACTACGCAGGTCAAGGAAATAAAGAACAAACTATTTTTCGAATTTTCTGTTTTGTCTGTGGAATTTTCCCAATTTTTCCCTATATTTTTATCTGATGGTTACATTCATTATTAAAATGAGCCAATTGCATAAGTCCATATTTTAGAAGCAGCCCCCTTCCTGTCCTACGGACATCCTTCCCCCAGATGTGGGCAGGACACATCTTTATCGTGCCTGCGAAGCAGCAAAGACTGTGAAGCATCGACTTCCCTT
>JBAYHX010000368.1:0-3626 GCA_041665965.1 Candidatus Latescibacterota bacterium | reverse complement strand
TGCTTCGAACCGTCAATATGCGACCGGAATACTACTCCTTCCGGGGTGATCTTCCGGAGATCATTAAGGCTGAATACCTGGTACCCCCCGGAATCGGTGAGGATAGAACCGTTCCATCCCATAAACCGGTGCAGGCCCCCCGCTTCCCTTATCAGTTCCGGTCCCGGACGGAGATAGAGATGATAGGCGTTCGAGAGAATAATCCGTGCATCATAGTCCGAAAGTTCCTGCTGCGACATCGTTTTTACTGTCGCCTGAGTTCCCACCGGCATAAAAACGGGAGTTTCAATAACCGAATGAGGCGTACGCAGGATACCGGCCCTCGCCCCTGTATGCGGGCAGACACGAACAACCTCGAATGAAAACCCCTGCCTGTGTGCTGACTTCATTTCCCTCCCTGCACCTGTGTTTGTTACGGCAATATCATTATCACAGTACAATAAGATAATGGTAATAAGGAAAAGGGTCAAGGAGTCTTTGGGAAAGATGAACCGGATTCATTATTTCATTGCATTCGGAGGAAAAAGAATATTCATTAATTTTTACAAACATTAATGGGTCAAAAACCACTATCAGGTAAAAATATTGGAGATTAAATGCGCGATAAAACATTTTGAGGCTTTGGGTATCGAGGCAAAGGTCGATTACGTTGCACCTGTAAAAGAGTATGACACGTTTAGAATCAAAGCCGGAGAAACAATTCAATGACGTCTACTATCGCGATTTTTAAGAAAAAAGAAATTCGAAGAACCATACACAATAATGAGTGGTGGTTCGTCATTGAAGATGTTGTTTCAGCCCTCACAGATTCAGTCCAGCCAAAGGGGTATATAAAAGACATGCGCCGGCGTGATCCTGAACTTGCTAAAGGGTGGGGGCAAATTGCCACCCCCCTTGAAATAGATACTTCCGGGGGCAAACAAAGGCTGAATTGTTCGAATACAGAAGGTATCTTCAGAATTATTCAATCGATCCCTTCCCCAAAAGCTGAGCCGTTCAAACGCTGGCTGGCTAAGGTGGGCTATGAGAGAGTTCAGGAAATCGAAGACCCGGAACTTGCCACCAAACGAACAAAAGCTCTCTATAAAGCCAAAGGTTATCCGGAAGATTGGATAGAGAAACGGATGCGCGGTATTGCTATCCGTGAAGAGCTGACCGATGAATGGAAAAACAGGGGCGTTGAAGAAGATAAGGACTATGCAATTTTAACGGCCGAAATCTGCAAAGCCACATTCGGAATGACACCGACAGAATATAAAGAATTAAAAAATCTTAAAAGAGAAAACTTGCGCGACCACATGACCGATCTTGAATTGATATTCTCGATGCTTGGAGAAGCATCCACAACGGAAATTGCCAGGAATACCGATGCGCAGGGATTTGATGAAAATAAAGACGCCGCCCAGAAAGGTGGCGAAGTTGCCGGGAGCGCAAGGAAAGACCTTGAAAGAAAAAGCAGGAAAAGGGTCTCAACTTCAAAAAATTATCTTGGTAAAATAAACGAAATACCCGCGCTGCCCGCGGATAGAGAAGGGGATGAATAATGTCCGAACTTGATAAAAAACTTATGCAGACCCCGGATTTAAATAAGGAACGTCTGGAAAAGCTAAAAGGTCTTTTCCCCGAGTAGATTTTGATCCTTACCCCGCGAAAAATGAAGAAGAAAATCTTGTATTGCTGAATAAATACATTGATGAAAAAGAAGCGATGTTTCTTGCAATGGTTGATGAAAAAGATATTTTCGATGAAGTGCTCTTGAAAAATGGGTTTATGCTCAATTATTCAAAAAGGAAATTGGATAATTTTTCAAAAAACAATGTTTTTCAGTTCAAAGACGACTTCAAAGAGAGCCTTATCTGTATGGATATTACAATTTGGAAGGAAACTTTAAAAGAATTGGAACCGTTTAAAGACAATATCTTTATCTGCCTTGAGCGTGCGCTTGATACAACGATGAAATGGAATTTAAAGCACTTGCTCGGAGACAAGTTGATAGCGTTTTAAATGGTGAATTTTAAAGCATTTTTCCTGTTATAATAAATTCGATTCAATCGGTCACTTTGCATAGTGGAAGGATATACATGAAGAAAAGATTCGCAATAGCCGGGTGCGGCTCGATAGCCAAAAAACATGTGCAGGTAATCGAAAATTACCTTGAGAACGCAGAAATCGTGGCTTTCCAGGATATCGTGCTGGAGCGGGCGCGCGCTTTTGCCGAAAAGCATAATGCGGCGGCTTTTTCATCTGTCGACGAGATGATGGATGCCATCGGAGACAGCATAGATATTATCAATATCCTCACCCCGAGCGGCGAGCACCATAAAAAGGTTCTGGAACTGGTGCGGTACGGCAAGCCCCTTGTGGTAGAGAAACCGATCGCTCTCCGTCTCGATCAGGCCGATGAGATCATTCAGGAATGCGACAAATACGGAGTCAGGCTGTTTGTGGTACATCAGAACCGCTATAACCTTCCCATCATCAAAGCCCGTGAGGCGCTGGAACAGGGACGGTTCGGGAAGATGGTCATGGGCACTATCCGGCTACGGTGGAAACGTGACCAGGCCTATTACGACTCTGCCGCATGGAGAGGCACCTGGAGCTGCGACGGAGGGGTGATGACCAATCAGGCCAGCCATCACATCGATATGCTTACCTGGTTTTTTGGAGGTGTGGAAAGCGTGCAGGCCATGATCTCCACCCGTCTGGTCGATATCGAATGCGAGGATACCGGCGCGGCGCTGTTCCGGTTCAGCAGCGGCGCTCTCGGGATTGTCGAGGCAACAACCGCTGTCCGCCCGAAAGACCTTGAAGGCTCCATCAGCATTCTCGGGGAAAAGGGAAGCGTGGTGATCGGGGGATTTTTCATGAACAAGCTGGAAACATGGCAGTTTGCGGACCATCAGCCAATCGACGATGTCATATTCGATCAATTTGGAACAAATCCCGATATTCCCGGGTATAATCTGGGAGAATACCTGAAAGGAGTCATCAAGGCGCTGGAAACTCAGAAAGCAGCGCTGGTCGACGGTATCGAGGCCCGTAAATCCCTTGAGCTTATCAGCGCTATCTACGAATCGGTGGAGACCAGCCGTGAAGTTACTCTCCGGTTCAAACCAAAACAGTGCCGTCTTGGCATCGGATGAGGTGAAAGAAAAATATCTTTGTGCCCCCTTGAGAAATTTCGGGGCTATGGTTCAACCATCTGTTTTGAGAGAGAGAAAATGAATATCCCTTTTGTTGATTTGAAAGCTCAGTACAAAAGTATACAGCAAGAAATCGATTCAGCAATTTCCGAGGTAGTGTCCACAACAGCTTTTATCGGCGGTAAATTTCATGATGTTTTCGAACAGGATTTCGCCCGTTTCTGCGAAATGAAACACTGCATAGGGGTTGGCAACGGCACCGACGCCCTGTTCCTTGCTCTCAAAGCTCTTGGAATCGGACCCGGAGATGAGGTTATCACCGCGGCAAACAGTTTCATCGCAACATCCGAGGCTGTTACCATGACCGGAGCGAGGGTTGTGTTTGTGGATATCAATCCCCTGACCTATACCATAGATACCGATAAAATAGAAGAGAAAATTACACCTCGCACTAAAGCGATTCTGCCGGTTGACCTGTATGGG
>JBAYHX010000367.1:0-3634 GCA_041665965.1 Candidatus Latescibacterota bacterium | reverse complement strand
TCATGACCTCACAAATTCTGATTTCCGTGAAATCAATATCAAGGTGAAAGATCTGAACAGCAACGGCGTTCTGGATTTCAGCGACTCTATTATCTTTTACGGGGAAGCTCTCTCACGGTTTATTGCAGAAACGGATTCCGCGAATGTGTATTTCCAGAATCATCCATATTCAACCAAGAACATTTACTGGATCATGGTTTCCAATAGCCAGACTTCCAAGCGCATGTCGACAGTTGGAGACACCCCTTCCGAAAATATCACTCCGCGCACAACATACCGTGAGCGGATGCATTTCGAAAGCGAGTACTCTCTTGCTTCTCCGGAATCGGGGATCGATTGGTACTGGTCGGAAATAACAAACTCCACCAAAGGTTTCTCGTTCCTCACCCCCGGCGCGGTGTCCGGCGATTCTACGATTATCAGAGTTGGATTTTTGAACGATCCTTCCGCGATTCTGCCGCATAATTTTGAATTTCTTTTAAACGATAACGGACCGTTCAGTTATAAAATGCCGACAATGTATGTTGGGAATTCCCAATTTTTGTACCGTAACGATTTAAAACAAAGCAACGTACTAAAAATCCGTGAATTATATGGCGACGTATCAAATCCTGCTTTTTTTGACTGGTTTGAAGTGGAGTACAGCCGGGCTCTTGAATATTCGGACAATGGGTTGGAATTCTTCATGAAAGGTGACGGTAATCCGGTCAAACTTGTAGTAAGCAAAGTCATGAGATCGACTGTGGAAATATACGATACCACCGATCCGTATTCTGTAAAGGAAGTTGCCGGCGTATACGACTCCCAGAATCATACTCTCACTCTGCAGATTTCTCTGCCGAATGGGATTTTCTCACGGTTTACTCTTTGCGAGCCTGCATCGTATCGGCGTGTTACTTCCATCGAACAGAAAGAATCATCCGATCTCCGAAATCCCTCCAACGGTGCAAATTATATTGTGATATCCAACCAGAACTTCGTTGATGATGCAAAACGACTGGCGGCATGGAGGGCGCAGGACTCTTCCACCGATCCCCTTAAATCCATGGCAGTTAATGTTACGGATGTCTATGATGAATTTGCCTGGGGGGTGTTCGATCCGACAGCCATAAGAGATTTTCTCATGTATGCCAGAAAAACATACAATCCCGGCGTAAGTTATTGCTGTCTGATAGGCGATACAACCTACAAATACAAGAACATTGCCTCCGGACAGACAAGTAAGAATCTCCTTCCGACTTTTACCTACAAGTATATGACCTCAGACGATTTCTTTACCTGGACAAATCTGACATGGACTCCCGCTTTTGCAATCGGAAGACTCTGTGTCAATACGGCAGAGGAAGCAAAGTCGCTGGTCACCAAGATCATCGATTACGAGCGCAATCCGGAAATGGGGGATTGGCATAACAGGATGCTTATTGTCGCCGATGATGAAATCAACGATGTGTCTAAACCTGCCGGGCAGGAATCTGAGTTTACAATTGCTTCAGAAAATCTTGATACCAGGAACTATATTCCCCAGAGTATCGAAAGAGTAAAATTATATGAGATTGAATATTCCCTTAAAAACTATCTGAAGCCGGACGCCACGGAAGCAATGATCAAGATATTCAATGAAGGGAACATCATTGCCAACTATTACGGGCACGGGAACAAGGACCTGATAACACATGAGCATCTGCTGGTCGGCCCAAGGGATATTGAGAGGATCAACAATGGAGCAAAACAGCCGGTATTCTTTTTCGCTTCATGCGAAGTGGGAAGCTTCGACCGTGTGGATTACACTTCCCTGGCAGAGCTTCTGCACCTTCGGACCGAAGGAGGATGCATCGCGGTAATCGCCGCGGTCAACCAGACATATCAATCGGATAACGCTGTATTGACCAGTGCATACTATCCGAGTCTGTTCAATTCCAAAATCAATCCCGAATACCGCATAGGATTTGCCTTACAAAAAGCTAAGGCATCCAGAAGTGATTCATATTCCTCCACGGAGATTTCCGCAAAAATATTAGGCGATTATTTTAACCGCTACGTTCTGTTCGGCGACCCGGCGACCCGTTTGATGGTTCCACGGTATACAGTAACAGTGTCCGCAGCGGATACCCTTTACAAACTTCAGAAAGTTGATATTCCGGGAGAAATCAGAAATGGAGTTACCCCGGTAAAATATAAGGGTACCCTTTCTCTAAAAGCGCGGGGGCCCGTAATCAGCAAACAATACATGATGGCGGTTGGCCACCCCATCAATTATACTGCACCCGGAAAACTGTTCTATGCCGGAGATATTGCTATCAGCGGCGATCATTTTTCAACCGCGTTCGTAGTCCCGAAAGATATCTCGGTAGAGGACAGCGAGTCGAAAATATCTTTTTTCGCCACCGGAGATACAAAAGAAGCATCCGCTGTACTGGAAAATCTTTCGATCGGGGGGCTTTATCCCGGAGCGTCCTTGGATGAAACAGGACCGGAGATCACACTTTCATTTAACGGGAAAATTTTCAAAAGCGGCGATTATGTCCGGAGACAACCCACCCTTCAGGCTGTAATAACCGATCCTTCCGGGATAAATATATACGGTGAACGGGGCCATAATGTTACGATCACACTCGATAAATCTGATATTTCAGTAGTTACCGACCAGTTGAAATTCACAAACGGATATACAACCGGAACATTGGAATATGCGCTTCCCGTTCTCTCTCCGGGAGAGCACAGCTTTGAAATGAGCGTCTATGATACCTTTAACAATGTTTCGAAAATTGAAACAATAATGTTTGTTATCGGATCGGATACAGGGGACATAACCATTCAGAATCTTTTAAACTACCCCAACCCTATGAAATCTGATGGTACGACATTCACTTTCAGCCTTACCGACGATGCCGGATATGCGGATATCAAGGTTTTTTCACAATCAGGCAGGCTTGTGGAGAAGGTTCAATTCAGCGCCGGATACGGTTTTAATCAGTTCTTCTGGAGACCTTCCGCAGACATTGCCAATGGAGTTTATTTTTACAAACTGACCGTGAGAAGCCTGAACGGCAGAAAAGCGTCAAAAATCGAAAAATTGGTAGTAATGAAATAACACTAAAATTGGAGGAGTAAATTATGAAATCACTCACCTTGTTTGCATTGCTGGCTGCGCTGGTTTTAGGATCAGCGGGAGAGGTTTCAGCCACCAATGAAACCCAGGCTGCGGTTCTCTTTCTGAACATCAGGCCCGGGGCGAGACAAGCGGCAATGGGTGAAGCCTATTCTGCCATAGCAGAAGATGCAACTGCGGTTTTCTATAATCCCGCGGGTCTGGCATTCCAGGACAAGGACAAAAAAAATATTCAGGTAATGCATACGAACTGGCTGCCTAAACTCGCTCCCGACCTTTACTACGAATTCCTCGGATATACCCAGTATGTAGAGGGCTGGGGTCACATGGGGTTGAATCTGGTATATTTCAACCTTGGAGAGCAGAACCGCACTAATTCCACCGGTTCGGATATTATCGGGACGTTCAGTTCATTTGAAATGATGGCTTCAGCTTCGTATGGAGCTACCATGACCGATAATTTTTCATTAGGTCTGTCTTTGAAAGCCATTTACTCCAAACTTGCAGATGCAGGTCAGGAGGCTG